>JACZKS010000006.1 GCA_014859895.1 Rhodospirillales bacterium | reverse complement strand
AGCACGGCGACGAAGCCGTCGCCAAAATCGCGCAACGCCCGGCCCCACAACAGCGAGGCCGTGACCGAGGTCCGCCTGGTTGGTTCGATGATCGCGTCCATGCCACCCCCCCGCCGCCCCTGGGCGGCCGGCCGGTGGCGGAGCTTGGACGGGGGCCCGTCTTTTAAAACCGCGGGGAGTCCGCCGCCGTCCCCACGCCGGTAGGATAGAACATTTTGTGCCCCAACGGAATCGCTTCGCGCCGGCGGGCATCCTTCGACAGGCTCAGGATAAGGATATCACACAAGAAACTTCATCCTGAACAGGGCCGTCAGGCCCCAAGTCGAAGGATAGCCGCATGGGCTGTGATGATTGTCATTGGTATCCCCCAGAATGGTCACAATCTTGCCGTGATGATGTTGGTACACTGTTGGCGTTCCGCGTTCGCGGGAAACGCCTTTGATATCGGAGACCGCCCGTGACTGATCTCGACCGCCGCCGTCGCCCCGAGCCCCGGCCGGCCTCCTCCTCGCAGCCTCTTTTCGGCCCCACGAAGGCGCCCCGCCCCGCCGCCCGCTGGCCGGCGGGCGACGAACCAACGCTTGACGAGATGTTCGCCGATCCGATCTTCCACCTGCTGCTGCGCCGCGACCGCCTGACGCTGCCCGACGTCCTCGGAGCGATCGCCGAGGCCCGCGGCCGCCTGCGGAACTAGGCGTCCACCTGCCCCCCAAACGCCCCCAAAGACGTGGATGCCCGGAACAAGTCCGGGCATGACGGGTGTGGTTGGGTAGCAGCTATTCCCCTCCGCCGTCATGGCCGCACTTGTTGCGGCCATCCACGACTTTTTAGGAGGTGTACGTTGGCGCGTCTTCACCAGATGGTTTTCGGCCGCGGCTGTTCGTCCCAATAGGTCGGGCGGCCGTAGTGGGTGAACAGCACCGATTCCTGCTCGCGGTTCATGGGCTGGCCCTTGTGGTAGGGCGGGCTGTTCTTGATCTGCTCCTGGGTCAGGTCGACCATGACCTGGTTCTGCGACCAGCTGACGCCCTGGATCCACGACGGCGAGACCAGGACCTTGCGGCCCGGCAGCCAGTTGCGGGTATCGACGACGAGATAGCGGATCGCCCACCCCTCGTCGTCGACCAGGAAGGTCTCGACATGGCCGATCTCGCCGTCGTTGGCGGCGATGTGGTAGCCCTCCACTTCGGCCGCGCTGCGCAAGCGTGGCCCCTCGGCCTCCACCACGCCGGGCTGGGTCCCCTCGGTCACCACGGAACCGAAGGCCAGCGGGCCGGCGTAGCCCGGGTAGACCACCCAGTACGGGCTCCAGTTATAGAAGTCGTGCAGCGCCCGCTCGTGCTCGGCCGACACCGGCATGTCCTCGCCGATGTCGGGGCTCTCCTTGACCTGCTCGACGCTGAGCGAGACCGCCACCGCCTTGTCGGCGGGGATCGCCTCGTCGATGACGTCGGGCACCAGCAGCACCCGGCGGCCAGGCAGCCAGCGGCGGGTATCGGCCACCAGATAGCGCACCGACCAGTCCGAATCGTCGAAATAGAGATCCTTGACGGCCCCCAGTTCGCCGTCCGTGGCGCGGATGGAATAGCCGCCGAGGTCGTCGAAGTCGTGAAGCATGATGTCCTCCTCTTCGTGCCGGCATGAATGGGAAGCCGGGTCGCCTTCTCAACTGGCGGAAGGGCAGGACGTTCCCCCGCGGGGCCATTCCCGGGGGGCGTGGCGCAAATGCATCATGTCACCGAACATTCATCGGGCGCCGGGACCCCCGGCCTTGACGAAGCGGGCGGCAGCACGCACGTGAAGGTCAACGGGCGGGCGAAAGTCCGCCGACGGCAACGGCAACGGAGTGGAAGCATGGACAGGAAAGTCATCGTGATGGTGGCTCATGACGCCAAGAAAATCGAGCTTTTGAACTGGGTGAAGTACAACGCCCCTATCCTCCAGCACCACATCCTTTACGCCACCGGCACGACCGGCGGGCTGATCAACCGCGAGTGCCCCGAGCTCAACGTCATCCGGCTGCGCAGCGGCCCCTTGGGCGGCGACCAGCAGGTCGGCGCCATGATCGCCGAGAACAAGGTCGATTTCCTGATCTTCTTCACCGATCCGATGACGACGCAGCCCCACGACGTCGACGTCAAGGCGCTGACCCGCCTCTCGGTGCTCTACAACCTGCCGATGGCCTGCAACAAGGCGACGGCGGACTACGTCATCTCCAGCCCGCTGGTGTTCGACCCCGGCTATCAGCGCGAGGTGCCCAGCTATTCGACCTATGTCGAGCGTGACGTGAAGCGGAACGAGGACGACCGGGTCCCGGCCTGAACGTCGGCGCGGAACGCCGGCCTTTCCCCACTAAAGACGTGGATGCCCGGAACAAGTCCGGGCATGAGGGGGTGGTGTGGTTGAGTAGCGGCCATTCCCTTCCGCCGTCATGGCCGCACTTGTTGCGGCCATCCACGTCTTTCTTGCGGGACCTTCGGCGTCTTCTCAGCCCGGCGGGATGCAGCCGTATCCCTTGGTGATGTTGCTGCACTGCAACCCGTCGTCGGCGCAGGAGAAGGGGCTTGTGGTGTAGCGCCCGCCCTGCAAGCCGTCGTCGGCCGTGGCGATGCAGCCATGGGCGTCGCCGCCGGCCGGCGCCTCGACGGCGCCGCCGCTGGCCAGCCACCGGGCTATCAGGCCATTGTCACCCGCGGCGCTGGCGGTGTCCTGCCTGTTCATGTCGTTGACCTCCCCAAAAGTGCGATCCTTCCCTTACGGCGGAAGGGTGCGGCCGTCAGTGTCGGCCATCACACGTCCGGTGGATAGTCTAATCCGCCTGCTTCCTCCGAAACAGCCTGCGCAGCGCCGCCGCCGGCCATTTGCCGGCCGGCGTGTTCTGGATGATCGACCAGGCGGCGACGGCCAGCAGGACCGCCGAGATCGGGCTTTCCAGGAAGATCATGAAACTGCCGTCGCTGATCAGCAGCGACTGGTGCAGGCTGCCGTCCAGCATGTTGCCGAGGATCAGTCCCAGCACCATCGGCGCGGTCGGGATCTTCAGGCGGTCGAAGACGTAGCCGAGGATCCCGAAGATCAGCATCAGGCCGACGTCGAAGACGCTGTTGTTGATGGCGAACGAGCCGATGACGCACAGCACGATGATGACCGGCGCGATGATCTTGTTGGGAATCTGGGTGACGTAGATGCTGACCCGGGTGAAGGCGAGGCCAATGCCCAGCAGCGCGAAATTGGCGAAGAACACCGCCCAGATCAGGGTGTAGGTGACGCCGGCGTACTCGGTCATCAGGGTGGGGCCGGGCAGGATGCCGTGGACCATCAGCGCGCCCATCAGCACGGCTGTCGACGAACTGCCGGGAATGCCCAAGGCGATGGTCGGCACCAGGGCGCCGCCGACCACGGCGTTGTTGGCCGCCTCCGGGGCCGCGATGCCGTCGATGAAGCCGGTGCCGAACTTCTCCTTGTGCTTGGAGAAGCGCTTGGCCTCGTTGTAGGCGAACCAGCAGGCGGTGTCGCCGCCGGCCCCCGGCACCAGGCCGGTCATGACGCCGATGCCGCTGGAGCGCACGATGTTGGGCAGCAGGTGGCGGAATTCCGCCCAGGTCGGCAGCATGCGGTCGGACACCTTGCTGACCAGCTTGCCCATGTCGGCATCCGACTGGATCAGGCGGATCGCCTGCGGGATCGAGAACAATCCGATCAGCGCCACCGTGAACGGCACCCCCTCGAACAGGTTCATGACCCCATAGGTGAAGCGGGGCGTGCCGGTGGTGATGTCCATGCCGACCATCGCGATCAGCAGGCCGAGCGCGCCGGCGAACAGCCCGCGGATGGTCGATCCCTGCGACAGCGAGGCGATGATGGTGATGCCCAGCACCGCCACCGCGAACAGTTCGACGGGGCCGAATTCCAGGACCAACATGCCCAGCGTCGGGGCGATGGTCATCAGCGCGATGGCGCTGATGACGCCGCCGACGAAGGAGGACGTCAGCGACACGCCCAACGCCTTGCCGGCCTTGCCGGCCATGGCCAGCGGATAGCCGTCGACGATGGTGGCCGCCGCCGCCGGGGTGCCCGGCGTGCGCAGCAGAATGGCGGCGATGGAACCGCCGTACATGGCGGCGAGGTAGAGGGAAGCCAGCATGCTGATGCCGGTGGCGGCATCCAGGCCGAAGGTGAGGGGCAGCAAAAGCGCGATGGCCATGGTCGCCGACAGCCCCGGCATGGCGCCGACGAACAGGCCCAGGACGGTGCCCACCAGAATGGCCAGAATGTTCGGCAGCAGCAGGACGTTGTTCAGCCCAAGAAGGATGTTGTCGATCATTCCATGATCCCCATCGGCACCGGCAGGTCGAGCAGCCAGACAAAGATGAAATAGACGAAGACGGGCGCCACGGCGGCGATGGCGGCGGCGACCATCAAACGGCAGGCTCTGAGGTAGAGCAGCGTGCCCAGCAGGAACAGCGGCGTGACGATGAAGTAGCCCAGCGGTTCCAGCAACACGACGTAGAGGATGACGGCGCCCAGGAAGATGGCGACGCGGGGGATGCTGGCGCCCTGGAAGAAGGGGGCGAAGAGCGGCGCGGCCACTTCGTCAAGCGGTTGTCCGGCTGCCTTCCGGCGCTTCTGGACGGCATAGTCGATCAGCATGGCGGCCGTCAGGATGAAGACCAGGGCGACCAGCAGGCGCGGCATCTGATAGGCGGCCGGCTGCATCGTGAGCGACGATATGAAAAACAGCGACGCCAGCCCGCAGGAGGCCGCCGCGACGAGAACGTAGGGCATGAAACGACTCCGCTTTCCCGGGCCCGCAGAACAAATCCCAGTAGGGCCGGCCTCGCGGTGGAGGCCGGCCCCGCAGGCAACCGGGAGATCTTACTTCTTTTCGTTCTTTTTGACTTCCTCGACGATCGGACGATAGACGTCTTCCATCGAATAGATCAGGTTCTTGTAGTCGTCGCCGATGATCGCTTCGATGTCCTGGGTCTGGCGCTCGGCCTCGGCCAGGAAGGCCGGGTCGCTCAACACCTTCTTGAAGGCGTTGACCAGGGCGTCGCGCTTTTCCTTGGGAATGCCGGCCGGCGCGCTGAAGCCGCGCGAGGAGCCGTTCACCAGGTTGAAGCCCAGTTCCTTCATCGTCGGGACGTCGGGCAGCTTCGGATGGCGCTTCTCCGAGAAGATGGCCAGGGCGCGCAGGTTGTCCGCTTTGATCTGGGCATAGACGATGCCCAGGTTGTTGGCGCTGGCGTCGATCTTGTCGCCCATGGCGGCGGTGGCCGACGGGCCGTCGCCACTGAACGGCACCATCTTGAACTTGGCGCCGGTCAGTTGGCCAAGGAAGATGGTGGAGAAGAAGTCGTCGCCGCCGACGCCCGAGTTGCCGATGGTGATCTTGTCGGGGGCGGCCTTGGCGGCGGCCAGGAATTCCTGGAAGGTCTTGTAGGGGCTGTTCGGGCCGACCACCAGGATGCCGGGGTCGGTCACCACGTTGGCGATCGGTTCCAGCTGCTTGACGTTGTACTTGATCTCTTCGTTCAGCAGGTAGTTGGACACGATCATCGGCGAGTTGGTGATGCTGATCGTGTAGCCGTCGTTCTTCGTCGCGTTGCCCAGCTTCGCCCAGGCGATGGCGCCGGCGGCGCCGGGGATGTATTCGTTGACGAAGGTGACGTTCATTTCCTTGGTCAGGAACGGCAGCACAAGCTGCGCCAGCGCATCGGAACCGCCGCCGGGCTTGAAGCCCTGCAGGATCTTGATCTTGTCGCCGGGTTTGTACGCTTCCGCGCTCGCCGTGCCGGCGATCGCCGCGCCCGCCACCAGGGCGGCCGCAAAGACACTCAGGACCTTTGTCCTAATCATGGGAAGTCCTCCAGTTGGATTCTATTTTTTGTCCTCGTCGCAAGGGACGCTGGAGTTTGGGATGAGGGGCTTTCCCTGTCAACAAAATTGTCAACAATACAAGGCGCCGCCACCCCCCCCTCCCT
>JACZKS010000005.1 GCA_014859895.1 Rhodospirillales bacterium | reverse complement strand
GTCCAACGCCACCTTCTTTCCCGCGCCATCTTCAAGAAGTTTCGCGCCGAAAGTTTCGACGTTTGGCGGCGTAGCTGCGTCGCGCTTTAATCCATATTCATTCGCATCGCCCGCAGCCGCAGCTGTTAACGTGTCAATGCCTCCGCTTCAGAATGGCCCAGGCCAGCGGCCGGACCAGGGGTGAGCACGTTCGTATTGGCCCGCCAGAGCAAGCAGCAGATCCTCCGCACCAAAGCGCCCGACCATTTGGAAGCCGACGGGGAGGCCTTTGGGCGACGGATCGCAGGGAACACTGATCGCGGGATAGCCTGTCGCGTTGACGAAGCCGGTGAAAATCGCGTGATCGCGCGGCTGGGCCGGATGGTCGTCGATGAATTCCGGGAATACGCGCTCGGCCGGCCAAGGGAGGGCCGCCGAACTGGGCGTTAAGATAACGTCCCACCGTGTGAAGGCTTCCCCCACCGCCCCCCGCAGACGGCGAACCCGATCCATGGCCTCGACGTAGTCGGTTGCCGAATAGGCGAGTCCGGCCTCGATGGCTCCGGCAGAACCGGCATCAACATGGTCCCGCCAATGCCGGTCGCGCACCGCCCAAGCCACGCCGGCACGGCTGATCACGGGCCAGCTCGCGTTGAAGTCGTCGGGGTCGAATGGTGGGGGGCCTTCCTCCACCCGATGGCCCAGGGCGGCGAGGTTCTCCGAGGCGTGCCTCACGTTGGCGGCGATGGTGGAGTCGACGGGAGAAGAGCCGAATTGCGGCACATAGAGGATCCTCAGCACCGGCGGGTCGCGCGAGACATCGGGAGTCGGGGGCGTCGAGGAAAAGGCGAGCGAGGCGCGGTCCCTGGGATCGGGCCAGGCAATAACACGATAGAGCGCGGCGATATCAGCCACCGTGCGGGCGATCGGCCCAATCACTTCGAGGTCAGCCAGGACGACCGGCAGCCCGTGGCATCGGGCGACGCGGCCGGTACTCGGCTTCAACCCCACCAACCCGGTCAACGCTGCCGGCCGCCGCACCGAGCCGCCGCCGTCGGTACCCAGCGCGGCGGCCGCCATGCCGGCCGCCACCGCGGCCACCGAACCGCCGCTGGAGCCGCCCGGAGTAAGGGCGGGGTTCCAGGGATTTCCGGTCGTGCCGAACAGCGTGTTGGACGTATGCCCGGTGATGGTGAATTCCGGCACGTTCGTCTTGCCGAGGATGACGGCGCCGGCCTCGCGCAGGCGGGCCACGGGCAGTTCGTCCTGCTCCGGCAGGAAATCCTTGAACAGCTGGCTGCCCCAGGTGGCCGGCATGCCGCGGACGGCGATGCTGTCCTTGATCAGCAGCGGGATGCCGTCCAGCGCGCCCCGGGCTTCGCCCCGTGCCCAGCGCTCCGCACTGGCCTTCGCCGCGCTCCTGGCGCCGTCGAGATCGGTAGCGATGACCGCGTTGAGGCGCAGGTTGACGGCCTCCAGGCGGGCTAGAAACGCATCCAGCGCGGCAACGGGTGTCGTTTCCTTGTCGGCGTAGGCCCGGCCGAGACCGAGGATGCCGCGCTGCCAGATTGCCTGCGAACCGTCTTCCCGTCGCGATGCCGGTTTTTCCATCACTATTTCCCCGCGGGCACGTTTTGAGATGGACGAAAATATTTAATGCAATATACTTAATTACATCATGGCGGCTGGCCCTTCCAGCGGAAGATACGCCGTCGATCTTGGCGAAGCGAGCAGGAGGAAAGATGAGTATCGGTTCCGCGAACCAGGAGTGTCTTCGACGCATCCACGAAAGCACCGCCGTGCTGGTGGACGTCCGCCTCGCCCGCGATGTGATACCGGGCATGGGGGATCGGACCGTGCTCCACGCCGGCCCGCCGATCACCTGGGATCGCATGTGCGGACCCATGCGGGGCGCCATCAGCGGGGCCTGCGTATTCGAAGGCTGGGTCAAGACGCCGGAGGAAGGCCTGGAGTTGGCGGCCAGCGGGGCGCTGGAGTTCGATTCCTGCCACAACCACCGGTCCGTCGGCCCGATGTCTGGCATCATCACGCCGTCGATGGCCGTCCATGTCATCCGCAACGACAAGTTCGGCATCGAAACGTACGCCAACCTCTACGAAGGCATCGGCAAGGTCCTGCGCCACGGCGCCAACGACCAGGCCGTCATCGACCGCCTGCGCTGGATGCACGACGAGATGGCGCCGGTTCTGACCGAGGCCGTGCGGCGCAGCGGCGGCATCGACATCAAGAGCCTGGTCGCCGAGGCCCTGCAGATGGGCGACGAGATGCACAACCGCAATCGCGCCTGCAGCTCGCGCTTCATCCTGGCCCTGGTTCCCCACATGGTGGCCATCGGCAAGGGCGATATGGAGAAGATCATCACGTTCATGGATTCCAGCAGCCATATCTGCCTGAACAGCGTCATGGCGTCCTGCAAGGCCATGCTCGATGCCGGTCATGGGATCGCCGATTCGACCATCGTCACCGCGATGGCCCGCAACGGCACCGATTTCGGCATCCGCGTCAGCGGGCTGGGCGATCACTGGTTCACCGCCCCCTCCCCCATGGTCGACGGGGTGTACTTCCCCGGCTATGGACCCGAGGACGCCAACCCCGACCTCGGCGATTCCGCCATTGCCGAAACCGCCGGCCTCGGCTCGCTCGCCATGGCCGGCGCGCCGGCCGTCGTGCAGTACGTCGGCGGCACCGCCAAGTTCGCCATCGAAACGACCCAGCGCATGTACGAGATCACGGCCGGCGAGCACGAGACATTCCGCATTCCCAACCTGAACTTCCGCGGAACGCCGATCGGCATCGATATCCGCCGCGTCGTCGAAACCGGCATCACGCCGGTCATCAATACCGGCATCGCCCACAAGAAGGCCGGCATCGGCCAGATCGGGGCCGGCCTGACCGCCGCGCCCCTGGAGTGCTTCGTCAAGGCGCTCGAGGCTTTCGCCGAGACGCGGGGCGTCACCGCCTAGGTGAAAAAATTGGGGAGGCGGTTTTCGCCGCCTCCCCGAGGTTGACCGAAAAACCCTATTCCCTCCGGTCCTAATCGTCGTCGTCGAGCTGCGCCAGGATCGATGACAGGCGTGGATCGCCGCCGCCCGAAGGACGCCAGTCCAGGCGCACTACCTCGATTCCTTCCGCTTCGAAATCGTCGGCGAAGACATCCAGCCCGATGTTGATGACGCAGAGCGCGTCCTCGAAGACGGCAATCGGTTTGGTCATTTGAGTTCTCCAAAAAGCGTGTCGGCCAGGTCCGGTTGAACGGCCAGCGCGGCGAAGCGGGCGGCCTGGGCATTGGAGGGGAACAGCAGCACGCCGGCCCCGGCGAGGGTCGCGACCTGACGATCCAGGCCCTGCGGATCGTCGGCCGTTCCCACCACCGATCCGATCGCCAGCAGCTTTCGGCCCCGCGCAGCCGCCTTCTGGCGGGCACCGGCCAGCGCCTCGGCAACCGGGCCGGCGGGATCATCGTGGCTGCCCTTGCCGAGAACGAGGTCGAGCAGCAGGACGCCGACCTCGCTGTCTCCGGCCCGCGCGATGATTTCGCAGCGTGTTTCGGGAGCAATCATCGGATGAGGGCGTCCCACCGTGTAGGCATCGTCGCCGAGATCGATGATCTGGTGGAGCTCGGCCGCCGCATAGGGCCTCCCGTTAAACGCGATGGGGCCCAGCAGTTCGTGCAGAATAAGGTGCGATTCATGGGCGAGGGTGCCGCCGGTGTAGAGGCCGGCGATGCGGCGCGGCCCGCCGTTCAAGGACAGACGCGCTTCGTCGAAGCGGGACCGGACTGCGGCGACGTCAGTGAAGGCGGACGGAGCCCAGGCACGCCCCTGCAGGAAGGCCGCCGCCGCCTCGGCCGCGTCATCCAGCGTCGCCACCCATAGCGTCCTGCCATTCACCTTGCGCGGGGCGCCCTGACAAACGACCACGGTGGGCTTCTCGATCGCCCCCAGGATCGTTTCGAGCTTTTCCATCACGGTCGGATGCGTCGGCTTGGAAATGAGGACGATCGCCTCCGTCGAGACGTCGTTGGCGAGCATGGTCAGGGACGCCAGTGTCATCATGCCGCCGACGTCGGCCGACAGGTCACGGCCGCCGACGCCAATGCCATGCGAGATTCCCTCGCCCAAGGCCGCCAGGCGCGAGGCTACGGCCTGCAGGCCAGTTCCCGAGGCGGCGACGCAGCCGACTCGGCCACGCTTCACGACATTAAAGAAACCAAGCCCCTTGCCGTTCAGGTACGCCGTGCCGCAGTCCGGCCCCATGCACAGGAGGTTGCGTTTCAGGGCCTCCCGCTTCAAGGCGATCTCAGTTGCCACCGGAACGTTGTCGCTGAACAGAAAGACGTTCAGGTTCCGGCGGAGGGCGCGCAACGCCTCGGCGCCCGCGTAAGCTCCCGGGATCGAGATGGCGGCGAGGTTGGCGTTCGGCAGGCGGCGCAGGGCGGAGTCGAGAGTCCTGGGGCGGGCCTCCTCGGCGTCGCCGTCCTCGGTCTGGCGGGCCGACAGCAGGGCGCGGGCCGCCTCGAAGGCCGCCGTCGCGTCGGATTCGGTTTTCGCCTTCACCGTGATGATGATGTCGTTGGGACCGGATTTGCGCCCCTCGTCGGTGCCAAGCCCGACTTCATCGAGGATCGCCTGGTTCGAGGGTGTCCCCATGAAGACGGCAGCCTCCTCGATTCCCGGGCGAGACCGGATGGTGCCGGCCAGCCGCATCAGGATGACCGAGTCCTGGTAGAGCGACGGCCAAATTTCAGTTCGCAACAACATCCGGATTCTCCTCACGCATCGACTGTTCCTTGATTCAGGCGCACAGGGCGGCCGTCGCGTCGGCCTGTTGCGCCGCCGCCGCGCCGACGAAGGACGCCGCGGCGCAAACCAGCCCGCTAAGGGTGTCCCAGCCCGACGTATGGCCGACCGTGACCGCGGCACGTCCGGCGGCAAGAACACGGGCCTGCTGGCCGGAAAGCAGGGCGTCCATCGCCTCCAGCGTCAGCGCACTCGCCTCGCCCATCAGGGCGCACCGGAGGTGGGCACCGCTGATCAGGCCGGTGCGGTTCGTCAAATGGTCGGTCAGGCAGGCGGCCAAATCCCCAGCTGCGTCCTTGCGGCCGAGGGCGTGGAGAGCGACCGCCACGCCGCCCAGGAAATCATCGCCCGACGGGGTCAAGCCAGGCCCCATGCCGAGCAGCGAGACAGCGGCCGCCGGCGCCGTGGCACGCTCACCGGGGTCACCCAGGCGGCCGGACAGCCAGCGCCAAAGCGCCACCACACCGGGCGCGGCGGCCCCTGCAATCGGCGAGGCGCCCCGCCATTGCAGCGAGGTGATATCGCCGGCCGCCAGTAGCGGGATCATCCGGCCCAGGCCATCCGTGGGCGCTTCGGTGCGCGCCTGCTCGGCCAGGCATTGAAGGCCGTGCCGCAGGGCCGGCCATCCCCGGAATACCGGCCGTGGCGCCGGCCGCCAGGTCGGCGCCCCTTCAAGAGAAAAGGCGAGCCGGTTGCCGATGCTGAGGATGCCATCTGCCATCCGGGCCGTGTCGCCCGCAGACAGCGGCCCGGCCCGCCAGTTGGTGTGGAGGCTTCCGCAGGTCGCGTTGAGCGGCCCCGCACCAAGGGAAGCGTCGCCAATGCAAACGATGCCGCCTTCGGTGTCGATGACATAGAAAGTCCGCCGGAAGACCGCGAGAACCCGTCCCGTCATCCCGGCCCGCAATGAAGCGCGGGCCGCCGAGCCCATGCGCACCACGGGGAGGGAAGGAAGTTCAGCAGACATCGGAAAACACATGGGTCCCGGCCTCGCCCTTGAGGGCGGCAAGGGCGTCGTCGAGATGGGCGATGATGGCGTGCCTGCCGCCCCGTTCCAGGAAGCGGATGACGGCTTCGACCTTCGGCCCCATGCTTCCCGCTGGAAAGTGACCTTCCTCCAGATAGCGGCGCATATCGGCAACGGTCGTCCGCCCAAGCTCCTGCTGGTCGGATTTGCCGAAGTTGATGGCGATGCGGCGGACGCCGGTGAGAATCATCAGGGTGTCGATGCCGAGCACGTTGGCCATGTGCGCCGAGGTGAGGTCCTTGTCGATGACCGCTTCCACGCCGCGGCGCACGCCTCGCTCATCGCGCACCACTGGGATACCTCCGCCACCGCCGGCAATCACCACGGTACCCCGGCTGGCCAGGGCCTCGATCAGCGAGATATCGCAGATGTGCTTGGGTTCTGGAGAGGCCACCACCATGCGCCAGCCGCGCCCGGCGTCCTCGCGCATGACCCAGCCCATCTCACCGGCCAGACGCTTGGCCTCGTCCTCGCTGTAGAAGTAGCCGACCGGCTTCGTGGGATTGCTGAAACCCGGATCGGCAGCATCGACTTCGACCTGGGTGACCAGGCCGACCACATGGCGCGGATTGCCTGCCTCTCGCAAAGCGTTCTCGAAGGCCTGCGTGAGGATGTAGGCCGTCGCCCCCTGCGTATCGGCAACGCAGATGTCCAGCGGCATCGGCACCACGCGATGGCGTGAAAAAGCCTGTCGCATCAGCACCTTGCCGACCGCGGGCCCGTTCCCGTGCGTGATCACCAGCTCGTTGCCGAGTTCAAGGACGGGCAGCAGGGACCGCCCCGCGGCCGTCGCATAGGCAACCTGTTCCTCCGAAGTCCCCTTGATGCCGGCCGGATGGATGGCGTTGCCTCCCACGGCGATCAGCAGGCGTCGGGGGAAATCCGGGGCCGCGGCCATATCGATGGCTGGAAGCATCGCCGCTATCCCCGCATCTTGCCGGGCAGCCACATCACGATCTCGGGAAACGCGATCAGCAGCAGCGTGAAGGCCAGCATGATGATGACGAAGGGAAGCGCGCCGCGCATGACGTCGGTGATCTGCCCGCCGTCCTGGCGGACTCCCTGCACCACATAGAGATTCATGCCGACCGGGGGCGTGATCATGGCGATCTCGCTCATCAGCACGATGAAGATGCCGAACCAGATCGGATCGCCGCCGACCGCCGTGACGATCGGATAGGCGATCGGGATGGTGGCAACCTGGATCGACAGTACTTCCAAGAAGCATCCGAGGATCAGGTAGAAGACGATCATCGCCAGAAGAAGCTGTGTCAGGGAAAGATCCAGGGACACCACCCACTGGGTCATGGTTTGGGCGATTCCCAGCAGGCTCAGCACCAGATTGAGCACGAAGGCGCCGACGATGATCAGCATGATCATGCCGGTGAGCTGCGCCGTCCTTACGAAGCAATGATGCATCATCTCGAAGGAAAGCTTGCCCTCCTGCGCCGCGAACAGGATCGAGGTGATAACGCCAAGCGCGGCCGATTCGGTCGGCGTCGCAATGCCGAAATAGATGCTGCCCATGACCACGATGAAAATGATCATCGGCGGAACGAGGGGGCCGAGAGCGGCGAACCGTTCCGCCCAGGTCGGCTTGGCCGTCGCATGTACGGCCGGTCCGCTCATCAGGCTGGCGATGACAATGTAACCCATGAACAAGGCCGTCAGCAGAATGCCAGGGATGACCCCGGCCACGAACAGCTGACTGATCGAATTGTTAGTCAAGCTGCCGTAGATCAGAAGGGCGATGCTGGGCGGGATGAGGATGCCCAGGGTCCCGCCGGCCGCCAACGATCCCATGGACTGGGCGTTGGAGTATCCACGTTCCTTAAGGGCGGGCAGCGCCACGGTGCCGACGGTGGCCGCCGTGGCGACCGATGAACCCGACGTCGCCGCGAACAGGGCGCAGCACCCGATGTTGGTGTGGATCAGCCCGCCCGGAAGGCGCCCGAGCCAAACCGATAGCGCGCCGTACATCTTGTCGGCGATACCGGCCCGCAGCAGCAGTTCTCCCATCAGGATGAACAGGGGCACGGCCGTCATGATGTTTTCGTTCTGCACCCCCCAGACGACGTTGCCGATCGACTCCATGAAGGGGAGGCCAAAGGCCATCACCCCGCCCACCGTGCCCAGGGCCACCATGACCACGCCGATCGGGATGCCGATCAGCAAAATGCCGAGGCCGATCATAAAGGCGGTAAAAACTTCTGCGATTCCCATGACAAATCCCCGTGTCGAAGGACGACGAGCGAACGGCTAGCGTCGCCTCGCCACATCCTCGAGTTCTTCCTGGAGTTCTTCCCGCGCCGCCTTCGGTTGGAAGCCTTCGTTGAGTTCTTCGATACGCCCAGTGAAGAACAGGCGGCTGGCCCGCACCGCGTAGATCACCGCGACGACGGCGAAAATAGTCAGGCAGACGTACCAGATGCCCTGTGGGTAGATCATCGGCGTCGCCCACGGCGTCGGTGCCGTGCTGTGATATTGCAGGGTATCCCGGACGATCCCCAGCGTGGTCCACGACAGCAGCAGGGCGAAGACGGCGATCAGGACCATCGACAGCCAGTTCAGCAGTCCTTGAATCGGCAGCGGCAGCAGGTAGTGCAGAAGATCGATCCGCATGTGGTTGCGCCCGATCAAGGCCACGCAAAAGGCCAGACTCGACCCGATGGCGAGTACGTAGCCGCCAAGCTCGTCGGCCCCTTGCAGCGAGGTCGCGAAAACCTTGCGCATGATCGTTTCGGCGCTGACCATGACGGACAACCCGAGGCACAAATAGCCGAAAACACACCCCAGGACTTTGGACACGGTATTCATGGGCTTGGGAGCCTCCGCAATTGATTGGAGCGGCAATTCCCCGAAGGGGAAGGCCGTGCCGATTGGCCGGCACGGCCTCCCTTGGAGACGTCGTCGTTGCGGCCGCCTACTTCATCCCCAGCATGTCGCCGAGGATCTGCTTCCACTGGGCTCCGCAGCCCGGCATGCTCTTCTCGCAAACCTCCGACCAGGCCGGGAAGGAGATCGTGGTCACCGCGTCGGCAACCAGCTTCAGATCGTCCTTGGTGACCGGAACGTTCTTCATCTTGTACTTGGTCACCGTCGTGCAGGGCTCCTCGCCGACGTTGCAGCGCAGCGCGTCGTCGAAGAGTTCCTTGGAGTAAACCCAGATGTCGGCGTTCAGGCCGTTGACGGCCGACTCGAGCTTCCTCTGCTCGTCGGGGGTCAGCTTCTTCCAGGTGTTCAGGTTGATGGCATAGCCGTTGAAGCCAACCTGGAAGCCGATGGGCATGAAGTATTCGCTGACTTCGGGCCAACCGGCCGAGTTGGCCGAACTGGCGCCGGTGATGGCGCAATCGACCACGCCGCGCGACAGGGCCTGCTGGGTTTCCGAGAAACCGATGGCGACCGGCGTGGCCCCGAGTTTCTCGATGAACTGCGCAAGGCTCTGGTCATAGACGCGGACCTTCAGGCCCTTGATGTCCTTGAGGCCCTTGATCTCCGGCTTGCAGAACAGGACTTGCGGGCCGAATGGCCAGAGGCCGAGCAGCTTGGCGTTGAAGTTTTCCTGCAGGCGCTGGTCGAAGGCAACCTTGTAGCGCTCGTAAACGCGGCGGGCAGTGTCGTAGTCGGGGTTGAGCCCCACCAAGTCCTGGCCCAGTAGGAACGGCTCATCGCGCGCGGCCTGTGCGGTGCGAATGGAAACGATGTCGAACAGGCCGTTTTTCAACAGGCGCAAGGTCTCTTCCGACTTCATGCCGGTCACGTCGATGGCCTTGTAATTGGCCTTGATGTCGAGCCCCGTGCGTTCCGCAAAATTCTCGAAGAACGGCTGCTCCATGTTTTTCTGAATGAGTCCGGTCGCCAGCGGCTGTCCCAGGACGTTCAACGTCATCTTCTCGGCCGCTGCCGGCGTCGCAATCACGGCCAGCCCCAGAAGCGCCAGCGCAAAAGTCGATTTCATGACCTACCTCTCCTCATCATTTCGTTTTCGATCGCGGTGATTTCTGCGGCACCCGCCGTCCGGGGGCGGTTTTGGGAAAGAGACCGATGGATGGCGAACCGCTTCCCCTCCGTGCGCCCATGCCCCCCGGCACCGCGACCATTTCCCAGGCGACCGAAGGATAGTATGCCAAGCCGCCGCCATTGTTAATATGTAATTTTGCATTGTGTATTATCTTTGTTGCTATTCCCTTGTTTCCAATATAAAAATAGATGGAGAAAACGTGGGAATTCGGACATTTCCTGGCAAAATGCCGCAACGGCGCGTTGTGGCTGGCCCCCACGTCGAAAAGTGGGTACCTTTCCGGCCATGCCGACGGAGGTGTGGTTCGGGGCTGTCGCCAATATCTTGTGAGGTGGTCGTGTTAACCAACGCCAATGATGACCGCATGATTCTCCGTCCGTCACTCCACGACCAGTTGGTGGAACGGCTGCGCCAGATGATCGTCGAGACGGAGCTGGCGCCTGGCGAGAAGATCGACGAAAAGCGCCTTTGCCAGCAGTTCGCCATTTCCCGCACGCCGCTGCGCGAGGCCTTGAAGGTCATGGCGTCCGAGGGGCTCGTCGAGCTGCTGCCCAATCGCAGCCCGCGGGTGTCGCCCATCACGCCCGAGTTGGTCGGCGATCTCTTCCGGTTCATCAGTTGGCTCGATCGCCAAGCCGGCGAGCTCGCCGTCGAGAATGTCACCGACAAGAACCTGCGCGACCTCCATAAGATCCACAAACAGATGCAGCGCCTCTACGAGCGGGGAGATCGCGTCGAGTACTATCGGCTTAACCGCGCCCTTCACACCGGGATCGTCGAGATCGCCGGCAACGCGGTATTCACCGCCACCTACTCGACGCTCATGGCGCAGAGCCAGCGGGCCCGTTACATCGCCATCCAGGCGCAGGACCATTGGACCCGGGGCATCCGCGAGCACGAGGAAATCCTCGCGCTGCTCGCCAAGCGGGATGGCCCCGCCCTGGGCCGCCTCCTGATGGAGCACGTCAGCGAGACCGGCCGTCGTGTCCAGGCCGCACTCGAGGAACGGCGCGCTCTCGCCTCCTGATCCCGGCATCGATCAGCCGTCGGATTGCCACGGCCGGACGGCAGGCTTGCGGCCAGGATGCAACCCCTTCCCGAATCGAAACAGGCTCCGTGGCCTGAGAAAACCTGAGGAAACGCCGATGTCGGACGGTCAAATCGACGCCTTTTCCCGCAATGCGCAGGGCGCCGCGCAAGCCATCCGGGAGCGCCGGATCACCTCCGAGGCACTGACGGAATTCTGCCTCGAACGCATTCGGCAATCTGAAAGCCAGGTGAACGCCTGGGCCCATATCGACCCCGAGTTGGCGCGCCGGCAGGCCCGCGCCGCCGACGAGGCGTTGCAGCGAATGGGCCGGCCCCGTGGCCCTTTGCATGGCGTTCCGGTCGGGCTCAAGGACATCTTCGACACCGCCGACCTGCCGACGGAAAACGGCACGGTGCTGGACGCCGGGCGCCGCCCGCCGAAGGATGCGCTCGTCGTTTCCCTGCTGCGCGACGCCGGCGCGGTAATCCTGGGCAAGACGGTGACCACCGAACTGGCCACCTACGCGCCGGGGCCGACGGCCAATCCCCGCGACGGGGCGCGCACCCCGGGCGGATCGTCGAGCGGCTCGGCCGCCGCCGTCGCCGCGGCGATGGTTCCCCTGGCGCTCGGCACCCAGACCAACGGCTCGGTCATCCGGCCCGCCGCCTATTGCGGAGTCGTCGGCTTCAAACCGACACGGGGCACGATCGCCAGGAACGGCGTGCTGATGCAGTCGGCCACGCTCGATCAGGTGGGCGTGTTCGCCAACTCGGTTGCCGATGCTGCCCTGCTCGCCAAACACATCATGTCGGCCGATGCCGGCCATGGCGACGCCCCTCCTCTTGCCTATCCCGACCTGCTCGGGGGGCTCCAGGCCCCACTGCCGACGCCGCGTCTGGCCTTCGCCCGCTCGCCGGTGTGGGAAGAAGCCGAACCCGCCACTCGCGATATCTTCCTGCAATGGGCAAAGACGGTGGTGGGTGGCCTGCCGAGTGCCGAGCTTCCCCAAATCTGCGATACGGCGGTGGTCTGCCATCGCACCATCGGCGAGGCCGAACTGGCCAAGGCCTACGAATCCTACTATTCGAGGGGAAAGGGCCGGCTGAGCCCGCAGCTCCGCGGCATGATCGAGCGCGGCCAGAAGGTCTCCGACAGCACCTATGGCGACGCCCTGGCCGGCATGGCGGCAATCGGCGAAGCCCTAAGCCAGGTGTTCTCGCGCCATGACGCGCTGATCACCCCGGCCACCACCGGGGAGGCGCCGGTCGGCCTCGCCTCCACAGGCAGCCCGATCTTCTGCACCCTGTGGACTCTCTGCGGACTGCCGTGCGTCACCCTGCCGCTGCTGAGCGGCCCGGCCGGGATGCCGCTTGGCGTCCAGGTCGTCGGGCCTGTCGGGAGCGACGCCAGGCTGTTGCGGATCGCCCAGTGGCTGATGGATCCCTCCCGTTCGGAACAGGAGCCGCGCTGACATGCCCCATACGGAAGTCGATGGCATCCGCCTGTACTACGAGGTGACCGGCGACGGACCGCCGGTCGTCTTCGCGCATGAGTTCGGCGGCGACCTGCGCAGCTGGGAACCCCAGGTCCGCTACCTGTCGCGCTTCTTCACCTGCATTACCTTCAACGCGCGCGGCTATCCGCCGTCCGACGTGCCGGAAGATCCGGCGGCCTACAGCCAGGAGATCTTCACCCGCGACATTGCCGCCGTGCTCGGCGCACTCCGCATCGAGCGGGCCCACGTGGTTGGGCTTTCAATGGGCAGCGTCAGCACGCTCGATTTCGCCATCCGCTTTCCAGCCATGGCCCGCTCCATCGTCTTGTGCGGCTGCGGCTACGGCTCGGTGCCGGAACAACGTCCGGCGTGGCTGGCCGGCAATGCCGCCATGGCGGAGGCCATCGAGGGCAATTCCACGGCGACCGCCGAGCGGTATGCCGCCGGTGCCACCCGCGTGCAGTACCGCGAGAAGGACCCGCGCGGCTGGGGCGAATTCCTGGCCGGCCTCAAGGCCCTCGATCCCAAGGGCGCGGCGCTCACCCTCAAGGGCGTGCAGGGATCGCGGCCGTCTCTTTTCGACATCGAGGAAGACCTGCGGACCTTGTCGATGCCTGTCCTCGTCGTCGTTGGGGACGAGGACGAACCGGCCCTCGAGCCGGCCCTCTTCCTCAAGCGTCGTATCCGCAGGGCGGGGCTGTGGGTCTTCCCGAAGACCGGGCATGCCGTCAATGCCGAGGAACCGGCCCTGTTCAACCAATCCCTGCTGGCATTTTTCACCGCCGTCGAGAACGGGCGATGGCCGGAACGCCACTCGGACGCCAAACCTCTGAAGTGAGCAACCGCACCTGCTACGAGGGTCTGCTTCTGGCAGCAAGGGAATTTAGGGAGAGGTCTGCTGTTGGGAAAGAGCGCCGAGCTGTGGATCGACCGAGAAGGGCAGATCCGTACGGTATAGCTGACGCCCTGGGGCCAGGACACCCATCAAAACCCGCTAGGGAATGCCTCAACTTTAGCGATAATAATACCGGTGCGATGCTGCTACTATTGCTCAGATTTCTTGGGGGCAACTATGTCAGCCTTTCGGTTCATCCATTGCGCCGACATCCACCTTGATAGCCCGTTGCGAGGCCTGTCCGCTTACGCCGGGGCTCCGGTCGAGGAGATGCGGTCAGCGACGCGCCGGGCCCTAGGCAATCTGACCCGGCTTGCCGTCGAGGAACAAGTCGACTTTGTAGTCATCGCTGGTGATCTTTATGATGGTGACTGGCCCGACTTCCAGACCGGCCTCTACTTCACCTCCCAAATGGCTCGCCTGGGGCGTGCCGGCATCCGGATCTATATCGTGCGCGGCAACCACGATGCCGGCTCGGTGATCACTCGGTCGCTTCCACCACAGGACCATGTCAGGTTCCTGTCGTCCAGGCGCCCCGAATCACTGGCTGTCGACGGCCTTGACGCTGTTGTCCACGGCCAGAGCTTCGCGACTAAGGCGGTCACCGACGATTTGGCCGCCCACTACCCAGTTCCCACGCCCGGCAGCTTCAACATCGGTCTACTGCATACCGCGCTGACCGGTCGCCCACCCCATGGCAACTAAGCTCCCTGTCGGGTCGAGCAATTGATCAACCACGGGTACCAATACTGGGTGCTGGGGCATGTCCATGCCCGCGAGGTCGTATACGACCAGGGTCCGTACATCGTCTTCCCCGGCAACCTACAAGGGCGCACCATCAGGGAAACCGGGACCAAGGGAGCGACGATAGTCACGGTGCGGGACGGTCAGGTCGTGGAAATGGACCATCGGCCGCTTGACGTGCTGCGCTGGGCGCTGATCGAGGTCGACGCCACAGAGAGCGGCGACCTCGGTGAGGTCCTGGCGGCCCTCCGAACCGAGCTGGAGACGACCCTTGACGCTGCCGAAGGCAGGACAGTGGCGGTACGGGTACGTTTTACCGGCGTCTCGGCCGCTCATGACGAAATCGTCCGCGACCGAGAAACCTTGCGTGAAGCGGTGCGGTCGCTGGCGTCCGACGTCAGCGACCGACTATGGATCGAGAAGGTGGAGGCCGCCACCCGGCCTGTCCTTGACCGGGCGGCGTTGCGCGATCGCGACGACGCGATTGGGGAACTGCTAGTGGATAAAATCTGACATTTGAATCCTGGAGGGGATTCCCCGGCGGTCGCGGCCGTGCGATTCTGAGGGATGCGCACCGGGATCAACTTTACCGTCAACCCCGCCGATCAAGCCCGTCTCGAGGCGATCGTCGCGGATCGCAACAGCCCGCAAAAGCACGTCTGGCGCTGCCGGATCGTGCTGCTCACCGCCGCGGGCCTCGGTACCAATGCCATCATGCGGGAAGCCGGCGTTGCCAAGACGGCGGTCTGGCGCTGGCAGGAGCGCTTCGCCGAGCAAGGCGTCGCCGGTCTGTTGCGCGACAAGACCCGGCCATCCCGCGTGCCGCCGCTGGTCGACGAGGTGGCCGAACGGGTGGTTGCCCTCACGCTGGGCGATCCGCCCGGCGAGGTGACCCACTGGACCGGCGCCGCCATGGCCGTGGCTGCGGGCATCAGTGTTTCCTCGGTGCACCGCATCTGGCGCGCGCACGGCTTGGCACCGCATCGCTTCCGCCGCTTCAAGCTGTCCAACGACCCGCAGTTCACCGCCCAGGGACATCGTCGGCCTCTACGTCGATCCGCCGGCCCACGCCATCGTCCTCTCCTTCGACGAGAAGTCGCAGATCCAGGCGCTCGACCGCACCCAGCCCGGCCTGCCGATGAAGAAGGGCCGCCTCGGCACCCTGACCCACGACTACAAGCGCCACGGCACCACCACCCTGTTCGCCGCCCTCGATGTGCTCGAAGGCAAAGTCATCGGCCGCTGCATGCAGCGCCACCGCCATCAGGAGTTCATCCGCTTCCTCAACCTCATCGAGGCCGATGTTCCGGCCGGCAAGATCATCCACGTCATCCTCGACAACTACGCCGCCCACAAGCATCCGAAGGTCCGCGCCTGGCTCGCCCGCAATCCCCGCTTCGGCTTCCACTTCACACCGACCTCGACGAGCTGGCTCAACGCCGTCGAGGGCTACTTCGCCAAGCTCACCACCCGACGGCTGAAGCGCGGCGTCTTCCGCTCCATCGTCGACCTCCAGGCCGCCATCAACCGCTTCCTCGCCGAAACCAACGACAATCCAAGGCCCTTCACATGGACCGCCGATCCCGACAAAATCATCGCCGCAGTCCGTCGCGGGCACCAAGTGTTGGATTCTGACCACTAGCGATGCTCGATGAGACGGCCAACGCTCCCGAATCCGCTCGTTTGCTGCTGGGCGAGATTGCACCCCTGTCCTTGACGACGCCCGCATCTACCGCTTCGATATCGACAAGATGAAAAACCCGATCATCGCCATCGTCACCGGGTCGGGCTGGTTCTATGCGCCCATCGCCACCCTCAACGGGATCTTCAACGGATACTGAGCCAGCCCCACTACGTTCTGCTCTTCCTTTCGCTCGATGGACACTGCGTGTCGTAGTCCGCGCTCAATGGCCGCATCACGCCGTTTGACCTGTCCCCTGGCACCGAACAGGTTGCGGAAATTTCCGCCGACATCATGCGTGGCAATCCAATTCGCGCACGATCTCGTTGCCGTAGACGGTCGATGACGGGTCGAGAATGGCGTCGAGCACCGCGCGATGGAGCGGCCAGCCGTCGGGATCATCCAGCCAGCCGAATTGTCCGTTCGGATTGACTTCGAGGAACCAGATCTCGTCGTCGCCGACGATGAAGTCGAGCCGTCCGAAGTGAAGGCCGAGCCGTTCCATGTAGCCGCCAATCCGCTGGGCCAGCACCGGCGGCAGGTCCCAGATGCGCCATTTGTCGTTATGGGCGTCGTTACGGATGCGCCAGTCCTCGACGCCGAGGTGCGCACGCGTCTCCTCCATCGCGAAGCCGAAGCACCGGCCTTGAACGTAGAGCACGGTGGCGTCACGGCTGCCGGTCGCCGCCTCTTGAAGAAGCCAGGGCCAGTCCGGGGAAAGGCGGTCCGCCTCGACCGATTGCACATAGATGTAACGATCGCGCGCTTTCCCCACCGCTTCGGTCGTCAGGCGCTTGACCATGCGGCGGCCGGGAGGCCAGCGGAACCCCCAGCCGGTGCTCCATTCGGGAACCGTGAAGAACTCGCGGGCGACGCGCATCTGGGCCAGTCGACCGACCCGCCGCGGCCCTCCCGGTTCGATCAGGCGCAACACCCCCCGCGCCCGCGTCCAGTCCGCCACCTCGCGCACGAGGGTGTGCAACTCGGCTTCGGTGGCGACCCGATCATCCGGCGAACCCCCTTCCCATTGCGGAGTATCGCGCAGTGACGGCCGACGCCACAGGCAGGCCGATATTGCGCCCGACGTCACCCTTCGCCCGAGCGGATCGTGAAAGGCGAAGCCGTCGTGGGTCCAGGCGAAGCGGTACTGAGCCCAGAGATCGATGTTGAAGCGAAATACCGGCTGAGCCCGGTCCGCGCACAGCCCGACGATGACATCCGCTGTACCATCGATACTATTGGAAAGCAGGAGAAGCATTTCGCCTTCGCCGTCCGGGTCAGGTCGGACGCAGCGGACTTCGCTCAGTCGAAGCCGCAGTCATGAACCTCATCGGTCTTTCCGCCGGACTGCGTTGCGATGCAACACGTGTTGCAGTTCGCGGTGCTGTCGGCAACCTTCTGCCCCGACAATCCGCGGCTCTGCTGCCGGCTCCAGTCGTAGGTGGCATCGCCCAAGTTGACGGTGACAGGGACGCTTGCCAGAGAAACCGGCGTGATGTCGGTCGCCATCGGCGACCCGGCGGCGAGCATGAGAACACTGGCCGACAATAGCATGATACTTCCTTCCGATCTTGGTGCCCGCGCCCTGTTGGCGCGGATGCGGTGTTGAGGATAGTTGGTCGTGGAGAGCGGCTTCGCGTTCGGCGGGCCGCTAGCCACGTACCGCGCAGACCGCCACGGTGCGGGTCTCGTGTTTGCCGTTGACCAACACCGTGACCTTCTGCTCCACCCATTTGAGGCAGCGTTCGACCGTACCTTTTTCCTCGGCCACGATTACCGGCGAGGCCCGGAGGGTTCCTTCCCCGGCCTGCACGGCGGGCGCCAGACCCATCGACATCACGGCACAGAGCGCGCCGGCAAAAACGATCTTCTCCACGGCTTTCTCCTTTGCTTGACGGCCTTGACCATTTCCGGTCAAAAGATTCTGTAGATGCGATCTTCGATCACCTTCCATGCTTGCCCGTCGTTCTTCAGCACGATGAAATGGCCAGACCCCGTTTCCGGCCCGCCGATCATCGTGATCTCGGCAAACGCCGTCGCCGCCGCCGCGTTGAACCCCACCCGCGACAGCCGCGTCCTGTGGGGTGTTGCGATCAGTTGAAGGCCTTCCACGGGACCGTCGATTGCCGGACACGGGAAGGCATTCCGCGTGTTGAAATCGGCCACGGCGGGGGCAACCGTGGGATCATACTTGTCGGCCGCGAGCGGCCGGCCGAGTGGCCGCACCTCGACGTTCCCCTCCATGACCTGGAAATACGCCAGCAACGCGTCATGAACCGGTCGTTCATCGGCAACCGAATGACACGCGTCGGCCGGCACTTGCGCGGCGGCCCCGGAGGCCAAGAGCAGACAGGCGACCAACGTCCGGAGAAAATTTTTCATAGCCAACAACCGGTGATTTTATTTGATAATTGTTAGCATTTTATTTATCGATTATTTGACTCTATTGCTCTCGACCATAACACGGACGTAAACTGCTAGTACAAAGCAAAATGCAACGCCATCCAACGCGCAGGGGGTGAAAGGCTGGGAAGGTGATCATTCTGTCGGAGGGACGCCGGAAAATCGGCGGCTGACCGGTTCATACACGGAACGCGGGCAAGTGCGTGCTTGGGGTGGGGACGTCATGGAGAGACTTTGGGTCGGCTTGATCCTTGCGGCATTGGGCGCCCTGTTGGCGACGGCCGTGATGGCGCAATCGCTGCCCGATCGCTGCCGCCTTGAACCCGTCAGGGGAAACTGCAAGGCCATTCTGGAGAAGTTCACCTTCGATCAGGGGCGCCGGAAGTGCGTCTCCTTCAACTACGACGGCTGCGGCCCCGTCGTTCCCTTCGACGAGATCGAAGATTGCCAGGCGCTGTGTGAAACGGACGCCACGTTGCGTCTCGCCAGTTTCCGCCGTGTCGAGAGCAGACCCTTCGTTCTTGTCGATCTCGAATACCCGAAGACCTGGAAGGATGATCCCGCGTTCGTCACAAGGGTCAGCGGCAAGGAGGTCGCCTCGCGACGCGTCGGCGGCGGATTCTCGGCCAACGCCAACCAGGCGACGGTGGAGGTTTTCCTGGGCGCCGAGCCGATTACGGAACTGAGCGTCGAAACCATGGTCGACGGCAAGACCTATCGCGTCTTCATGCCGCTGTTCTGGGATGCCGCACCTTTGCTGCTGCTGCTCGACCATGCCGGCCGGGACGAGGCTCTTCTCGCCCCGACCGACCTGCGGTTCGTCGCCTTCAAGGCCGGCACGCCGGTCGTGCGTCACAACGGAACCGCCATCGTTCCCGAGGCGGTGATCGGTTCGACCGGTCAGGCTATACTTTGGCGGGTTGCGCCGAAATGGACGGCGGGTCGCAATGCCGTCTCGATCGAGGCGACGGCTTCCAACGGCGCGCACCTGCAGCGGGACTACAGCTTCGTCAATCTCGTCGACGGTCAGTTGGCCCACCGCCAGAAGATTTTTCTACCCTATGGCGCACCGGGCAGCCGCAGCGGGCCGTTTTATCGCCTGGAGACCATCGGTGACGCCGTCGCCCTGGGTGCCGATGCGACCGTCGACATTGACACTCTCGACCCATGGGGCTGGCTGGCCCGCGACCAACGATTGGTCCGCGAGGTGGTCGGCGCGGTGGCCGGCGAGGCGATCCTGCGCATATACGAGAAACCCCATTTCCTGGGCGCCGAGCAATTGAAGCAAGAAATCCACCTGCGGGTGAGCCGATGAGGAGTTCCGAGCGATATTCCAGGGACACCCGGTCGGGCGCCCCTCGTTCGCGGGCGGTCGGCTGGTTTGTCCTCGGCGCCGTGTTCCTGCTGCTGGTCGGCATCCTCCTGGTGACAACCACCATGGAATCGCCGCCATTCACCGAGAACTGGCTCATCGTCAGTACGGTCGAGATCGGGATGCTGTTGATCATCATCTGCGGCGCGATCATCGCGGTGGGCTTGTTGAAGCTCAGGAAGCGGCGCCAAAGCATGCGGCCCGCGCGCCCTTCCGACGGCAACGACGGGCGGGCGGGCGAAGGCCTGTTCGACGACCGCCTGCGCCGCATCGAGGCGTTGCACCGCGATGGGGTTCTTACGGACGGAGAATACCGCCGCAAGCGGAGGCAAATCCTTGACGAAAAATGGTGATGCGATGGGCCGGCGCGATGTCGCCGACGGGCAATAAAAAAACACGGGAGGTCCAAGTGGCGTATCTTTTCCTTCGTCGGACGGTCGCGTTCGGCCTGATCCTCGGTCTCGGTTTTCCGCTCGGCGCGACGGCGGCGGATCTTGCCCTTAAGCGCGTCGCGCTGTCGAGCGGCGGCGTCGCCTATTACGAGCATGAGGCGGTGGTCGACGGCGATGCGGTCCTTAACCTGGATATCCGTCTCGACCAAGTCGACGACGTGCTGAAAAGCATCGTTATTTACGACGACAAGGGTGGCGTCGGATCGATCCGGCTGCCCGGCCGCGAACCCCTAACGCAGATCTTCCGCGATTTGCCTTTCTCCGAAAACGATCTTGCCTCGCCGGCCCAGCTGCTGGCTCGTCTCCAAGGGGCCGAGATCGAGGTGTCCGGCCAGAACAAGGTGCGCGGGCGCATCCTGTCGGTGGTCGCCGAGACCGCGCGCGGCGAGGACAAGACCGAGTCCCTTCGCCATCGCGTGTCGCTGATGACGACGACCGGTGTCCAGCAGTTCGTGCTGGAGACCGCCGGTGCCGTCCGCTTCGTCGATGACAAGCTGGGGAGTGACGTGGACGGCGCACTCCAAGCCACCGCCCGCCATCGCGTGGCGGATCGCCGCACCTTGAACATCGAAACACGCGGCAAGGCGAAACGTACCGTGCGTGTCGGCTATGTCGTCGCGGCGCCGATCTGGAAGACGTCCTATCGCCTGACCGTTACCGACGGCAGCGGCAAGGGAACCCTCCAGGGTTGGGCGGTGCTGGAAAACCAGAGCGGCCACGACTGGAACGACGTCGAACTGACACTGGTTTCGGGCAACCCGGTGACCTTCCGCCAAGCCCTCTATGAAAGCTATTATGTCGAGCGCCCCGAAGTGCCGGTGGACGTCGCCGGCCACGTGCTGCCCGGAGTCGATAGCGGCGCGATGGCCGCCAAAAGCGTTGCGGCCGCCGCCGAGAACAGGGCCACGAAGTCCGCTCCTCCCGGTGCAATGCTCCGCGAGTATGCCGAACGCATGCCGATTCCCGAGGCGCCGGTCTTGGCCTATGCGCCTCCGGCTCCGGCGCGGGCGGCGGACAAGACGGAAACCACCGAGGCCGCCACCCAGGTCCTGTTCCGCCTCGCGCGGCCGGTCACGGTGACCGCGGGCAACAGCCTGGTGGTGCCGATCGTCGATCGCGACATTCCGGCGGCGCGGCTCGGCCTGTTCGAACGGCGCACCAACGGCCTTCATCCCCTGGTCGCGATCCGCCTGACCAACGACGGCGAAACCAGCCTGCCGGCCGGCGTCTTCACCGTCTACGAGCGGTCGGGCCCGACCGCCGAGGTCGCCTTCGTCGGCGACGCGCGGATCGGCGTCTTGCCGAAGGGCGAGGAACGCTTCGCCAGCTTCGCCCTCGATCCCCGGATCCGCATCGACGCCGAGCGCACTGGCACCACCGTCTTCCGCAAGGCATCGGTCAGCAAAGGGGTGCTCACGTTCGTCTCGGCGGCGCGGGAAACCACCACCTACCGGATCGCCGAGCCCATCGAGGCCAAGCTTCCCGTCGTCATCCAGCATCCGCGACGGGAGGGCTGGACCCTCGTCGAGCCCGACCCCAAGGCGGCGCAGGAAACGGCGGCGGCCTACCGGGTGACGGCAACCCCGGGTGCCGACGGCAAGGCAGCCGTGACCGTGGCTCTGGAGCACATCAACCAGGAAACCATCGCCATTACCGGTATCACCAGCAACCGCCTGCTGGCGTTTTCGCAAGAAGGCGCCCTGCCGGCGGCCATGAAGAAGGCGTTCCAGGAGGTGGCCCGCCTCAAGGCGGCACTGGAGACCCTGGAACGGTCCTCCGCGGCGACCGACAAGGAGCGTGAGGCGATCGTCGAGGACCAGGAACGGGTGCGCGAGAACCTGGCCGCCGCCCCCAAGGGCAGTGACCTGCAAAACCGATACCAGAAGAAACTGGCCAGTCAGGAGGACCGGCTGGAGGCCATCGACAAGACGTTGGCCGAAAGCGCGGCCAAGATTGCCAAGGCGCGCGACGACCTGGCGAGCTTCATCGCCGGGATGGATTTCCAGCCCTGATAAAAGAGCGTTCCGACGAAGATAAAAACGCATTCCGGTGAAACGGCCTCGAAGGGAGAGCCTCCAATGAAAAAAAAGCGTCCTGCCGCCGAGCAGCCAACCGAGCCGATGGATCGTCGTTCCGTCATCAAGGCCGGAGCGAAGGTCATCCCGGCCCTGGCGATGATGGGGCTTGCCCTGACGGCCAATCCACAGCAAGTGCAGGCCGGTTGTGTCGGCGGCACCTGCAAGGCGGTATGCTCGGAAACCTGCAACAACAACTGCACCGGCGATTGCATGGGCAGTTGCAGGGGCGGTTGCGGCGGCTGCGACGGCACCTGCACCAGCAGCAGCGGCCGTTGATCCATCATGCCAACCTTTCCGCGGCGTCCCTGAGACGGTGGAGGCGGGGCGACCGGTCATGACCGAGCCGTTGACGCATATCCTGGTGTTGGTGGAGGACGGCGCGGTCGCCTTCTGTCATTACGAAAACCCGTCCTTTCACGCCTCGGCCAAGCCGCGATGGATGGCGGAGAAACGGTTGCGGGGCATCGTCCGCCACGCCGAAAGCCAATCGGTTGCCGTGACCTTCGTGCTGGGGAACACCAAACCCCCGGCGCGGATTGAACGGCTGATGCAGCGCGTCCCCCACGCCAAGATCGTGCCGTTGGCGCTGGGCGACGTCTATCCGGATGCGATCCTCGTTCTCGATTCCGAGGACGGCGACGCGTTCGCCCAACTGAGCCCGGACAGCCGCCGCAACGTCATCCTCCGGCTGGCCCGGCGCGACGTCGCCAAGGGCGCCGATCTTTGCGCATCGCTGGCCGGCCGCTACGGCCGGCTGAGCCTTCACCTGCGCGGCATCGAGTATTTCGCGCCGTCCGATCTCGCCGTTTACCGAGAAGAACTGGCCAGGCTCGGCAGTATGCTGGGAAAATTGTACAGCGGCGGCGATCGGTTCGAAATCAATGTCCTGACCGACCGCATGATGCTACGCGAGATGCGCAACTGCGATGCCGGGGTGAAGCACGTGACCGTCTCGCCCAACGGCGAGTGCTACATCTGTCCGGCCTTTGTGCACGATGGCGAGCCCATCGGCCGTTTCGACGGCGCGGCGGGGCTCGCCTTCAAGCGGATCGCCGGCCTCGACCTTTCGCACGGCCCCCTGTGCACACGCTGCGACGCCTTTCACTGCAAGCGGTGCGTCTATCTGAGCCGGAAACTGACCGAAGAGTACAATGTTCCGTCCGAACAGCAGTGCGCCATCGCCCATATCGAACGCGAAGCGTCCCGCCTGCTGCTCAAGGACCTGGGCAAGGTCGAGCCGTTCCGCCGCATGCCGCGCATCGCAGAGCTGAATTACCAGGACCCGATCGAATTGATCAACGGGCCGCCGCTTGAACCGGCGGCGCCATGATCCATCGGCCGCTTCCAATCGCGAGGGAGAGATGAAAAAGGCGCCAAACCGCAATACCGCCGCCGAGGACGGCCAGGCCGCCCCCCGTATCGTCGGCCGGGTCACGCCGCAGGAACGCGACGAGATCCAGGCCCTGTATGAACGCAAGAGCGGCCTGAACGAACTCGTCCTCTCCTTGCAGGGAAGCGAGCTCCTGAGCAACCCGCTGTTCTACGACAAGGTCGTGATGGATCTCGGCAAGACGTCCACCCGATTCACCCGATGGTGGAACATGAAGGCCAAGGCGTACGGCTGGGAAAACGTCCCCGGCTGCCATTGGACGATCGATTTCGATACCTGCGACATCATGCTGACCCGGTAAAACGGCAGCCGTTCGTTGACGGCCTTTCTGACCAAAGGAGTCGCGCCATGACAAAGAAGGCGGACAAACAATCGGCGATGGATCGCCGCGGCTTTCTGAAAGCCGGCGGCAAGGTGCTGCCGGTTCTGGCCGGGCTGGGTCTCGCCGCGGCGATGTCCGCTCCGGCGCAGGCGGCCTGTGCCTGCGGTGGAGGCTGTGGCAGTTCCTGTTCCAGCGGTTGCGGCAGCGCATGCTCCAGCGGCTGCGGCAACACCTGCACCAGTTCCACCACCTGATCCCGGCTCGAGACGATTGCGGTGGCACGGCATGGTGGGTGAAACGGTTCCGTCGGGCTCGACCGACAACAGGATCGAGGCTTGGCAGGGTGGCTTGGCAAAGACGGTGACCTTCATCGTCACCGAGGACTGCCAGCTGCGCTGCAAGTACTGCTACATAGTCGGCAAGAACCAGGCCCGGAAGATGAATTTCGAGGTCGCGCGGACGACGATCGACTATCTGCTGCGCGAGCGGGTGCGTTTTGCCGAGAAATCCGTCGTCTGGGATTTCATCGGCGGCGAACCCTTTCTCGAAATCGGCCTCATCGACCGCATCACGGACTACGCCAAACTGCGGATGTATGAGACCAACCACCCGTGGTTCGACAGCTATCGCCTCAGCTTTTCGACCAACGGCCTGCTCTACGGCAAGGATGCGGTGCAGCGGTATATCGCCAAGAACCGCAAGCATATCAGCATCGGCATCAGTATCGACGGCACCCGGCGCAAACACGACGCCCAGCGCGTGTTTCCCAGCGGCAGGGGGTCCTACGACGCGATCGCCAAGAATATTCCTTTGTGGCTGGCCCAGTTTCCTGACGCCGGCACCAAGGCCACTGTGGCGCGCGACGACCTGCCCTACATCAAGGACAGCGTGGTCCATCTGTTCGAGCTCGGCATCAGGAATATCGCGATCAATGTGGTGTTCGAGGATGTCTGGCAGGACGGCGACGACGAACTGTTCGAGGCGCAGTTGCGGGCGCTGGCCGACCACATCATCGACCATGGCCTCGATCGCGATCGCAAGTGCAGCTTCTTCGCCCGGGACATCGGCGTCCCGCTCGACCGCGACAACGACAACAATTGGTGCGGCGCCGGAAAGATGCTGGCGGTGGATGGCGACGGGAACTTCTACCCCTGCGTCCGCTTCGCGCCCTACGCGCTGGAACACCGGCCGGGACGGTGCGTCGGAAACTGTTTCGACGGCATCGACAGCAACCGGCTGCGCCCCTTCCTTGCCATGACCCGGACAACCCAAAGCCCCGCCGAATGCATGGCCTGCGAAGTCGCCAGCGGGTGCGCCTGGTGCAGCGGCTGCAATTACGATCTGGCGGATGAGCCGACGGTTTATCAGCGGGCGACTTTCATCTGCAAAATGCACAAGGCGCGGGTGCGGGCCAACCGCTATTACTGGCGGAAGCTCGAAAAGCGCGACGCGCGCGGCGCCCGAGGGTCGTGAGATGTCGCATCGATCGCCGCCGCCGCGAACAGAGGAAAAATTCGCGATGCCGGACCCGCCAGGATGTTGGGCCGGCCCTGTTCATCGATCTCGAAGGCGACCGCAATTTTGTGCGTTTCCACCCGTCCCGGGGGGACATCACCCCCCAGGCCGGGCGTTAAGCCCGGTAACCCGGTGTCCATTTTCCCGGGGAATGGTCAGTGATCGAGCGTCTACTCTTTGAGGAGGAAGAAGATGCGCAAGAAGCTGTCCGCCACAACAAGACTGCACCGCCGCGACCTTCTCGCATCCGGTGGCAGGGTTATCCCGGCTTTGGCCGTGCTCGGACTTGCGTTGGTTGCGCCGATGCCAGTAAGCGCCAGTTGCAGCAGCATGTGTTCGGGCGAATGCCAAGGAACCTGCAGGGGCGGTTGCACGGCGCAGTGCGGCGGCGACTGCGGTGGCAGCTGCGCGAACGGCTGCGCCGGCACGTGCACGGGAATATGCAGCGACAACTGCTCGGGCTCCTGCCAGACGACCTGCAAGGGCCATTGCACCAGCTCGTCTCGATAGTCGTGGATCGGCGGGATGTCGTTCGGCCCGTCCCCGACATGCCGCCATTCCCAAGAACAAGAGCTTAAAGGCATTCTGCCGGGGCGGGTGTTGGGCGTCGTGCCATTCGAGACCAAAAAAGATGGCCAGGAGACTTGTAAAGCCCGGTAGCCGAACGCTCCGTGGTTGGGCATCTGCCAATCGAGGAGTCCGCAAATGCGCAAAAAACCGTCCGCCAAGGCAAGACTCCAACGCCGCCACCTTCTCACGTCGGCAGGCAAGGTGATCCCGGCCTTGGCCATGCTCGGACTGAGCTTGGTTGCGTCGGCGCCGGCGCGAGCCACCAACTGCATGGCAGGGTGTGTCGGCGATTGCACCGGAACCTGCGGGGGAAAATGCGCCGACAGCTGCGTGGCCACGTGCGCGACCAACTGTACTGGCACCTGCTTGGGAGGCTGTGCCGGTCAGGCTCGTATATTGTAAATTCCGAAAGCGGATGGGGGATGACCCCGGCACTCGTTCGATCCCAAGAGCAAGAACGGCAAGAAGGCATTGACACGTTAAGTGGGTGGCCGGCGCGAGGACGGACCGGTACGGTGCCGGTATGCTTCCAATATCTTTCAAGCGGCATCGCTTCCCGCCTGTGATCATCCAGCAAGCGGTTTGGCTCTATGCCCGGTTCACACTGT
>JACZKS010000088.1 GCA_014859895.1 Rhodospirillales bacterium | reverse complement strand
CAGGGCTCCGAATCCAGGTTAACGAGAACTGACACCGATCAGTGAAGCAAGGTATTCGACATCCCATCCGGCGAGTTTACGGCGGAGCTTGATGCTTTTTTTGTGGGTGGCGGCTCGTACGAGATTGATGGCGAAGTGCCTGACGACGGCCATGTTTTTGGCGCCGTGGCCGGTTCGCAATCGGGACTGGTCCTCCTTGAAGGTGACGTCGAGCACCCAGTGAAGACGGTTCTCGATGCCCCAGTGGCCGCGCACGGCCTCGGCGGCGGCCTCGGCGGAGAGTGGGGCGGAGGAGATGTAGTATCGGGTGTCGAAGCGGCCACGGTCCTTGAGTTCGGTTCGGGATTGGACCTTGATGATCGAGGCTGCGCCGGGCAGGCGGAGTTCTCCGGGGAATCTGCGTTCGCCGGTGAGCCAATCGACCTCGCGGGCGACGGTGACGGAGCGTTCCTCGATGCGGCCGTGGCCCTTGTCGTGGTCGACGAAGACATCGAGGCCATCGGCGGGCGCCGTGGCGAAGAAGTCCTCGACCTCGGCCCGGAGGGTTGGCTGGTTGCCCTTGACGGCCAGGAGATAATCGGCCCCCGCGTCCTTGATGGCCGTGGCGATGGTGGCGTTGCAGGCGATGGCGTCGATGGAGACGATGGCGCCGTCCAGTCCGCCGTCGGCGGCCAGGCGCTCCAGCAGGACGGGGATGGCGGTGGTCTCATTGGATTTGTCCTCGACCGCTTCCTGGCCGAGCACCAGGCGACCGGTGGTGGCGAAAGCCGAGACGAGGTGCAGCGGCGCCTGGCCGGCATGGCGGTCGTGGCTGCGCCGCGAGGTCTTGCCGTCGATGGCGACGAAGTCCGGCCGGTCGGGCCAAGTCTCCCGCACCCAGGCGGTGAAGCAGGCCGAAAACAGGCCGGGATCGATCCGGTTCATCAGCAAGGTCAGCCAGCGCCCGCCCGGAACGCCATGGAAATAGGGGAGAAACCGGCGCAGGAAGGGCAGATGCTCTTCGCCCCAGGCGGCGATGCCCTCGTAGTCGTCGCAGTCGGCAATCGTCCCGCACACCACCAGGAGCAGGACCTCCGGCAGCGGGTGCGCCACCCGCCACGGCTCCCGCGGATCCTCGATCACCGCAAAATGCTCCAGCAGCGCCCGAAGCCGCGACTTCTCTCCAAACTCCGAACCGCTCGACACCATCTTCGATCCTCCGAACCAATCCGATTCAGAGAATCACGTTCCGCGCAAGCCGTAAACCGTCGTTAACCCGAGTTCGGAGCCCTGTGACGCCCGCGAGGCCGATTGCCGCCGTGCAAGGGGTAGCGTACACTTCGGTTCCAAAGCCTGGGGCAGGGAAAATAGGGAGGTTTAAACCGTGGAGAACGAAAACACGGAAACAGGGGTGCGCAAGCACCTGTCCGACAAGCAGGCGTGGCTCAGGCTGCTCTATATGGTCCTGTTCGGGATCGCCTTCGAGGTTGCCAAGTTCGTCACCTTCTTCGTCGCGGCCGTCCAGATTCTGTTCAAGCTGTTCACCGGCGACGTGCAGCCTCGGCTCAGCGGATTTGGCGCCAGCTTGGCGGTTTTCCTGCGCCAGACCGTCGATTTCATGACCTTCCGGAGCGAGGTGCGGCCGTATCCGTGGAGCGCATGGCCCTTGCCGGAAGCGGCGGCGGCCGCCGCCGCAGCGACCGTCGAGGTGGCCCTATCGGCAAAGCCGGCCGGCCCTCGCACCTCGCGGGGCGGGCGGCGCAAGGCAAGCGGCCCGGCAGCCGACGAACCCAAGACCGAATAGCGGAATCGTCCGCCGGTCTTCGCCGTCAGTCGAGCGGTTTACCGAGCTCGCCGGCCAGATCCTGAATGAACTGCCACGCAACGCGACCCGAGCGTGCGCCACGCGTGACCGACCATTCGTTGGCGCGGGCCCGTAGTTCTGCGGACGGAATAGGCAGGTCGTAAGCGGCGGCATATCCCTCGACGATGTCGAAAAAGACATCCTGGCCGCAGGGGTGGAATCCCAGCCACAGGCCGAAGCGATCGGACATCGAGACTTTCTCCTCGACCGCCTCGGCCGGATTGATGGCGGTTGAGCGTTCATTCTCGATCATGTCGCGGGGCATCAGGTGGCGGCGGTTCGAGGTGGCGTAGAAGACGACATTGGCCGGCCGGCCCTCGATGCCGCCCTCCAACACGGCCTTCAGCGACTTGTACGAAGCGTCGTGGCCGTCGAACGAAAGATCGTCGCAGAATATGATGAACCGACGCTTCCCCTCGCGCAGGATGCCGAGCAGGCGGGGCAGGGACTGGATGTCCTCGCGATGGATCTCGACCAGCCCCAGGAGGCCGGGCATCTCTTCCTCGACCCGGGCATGAACTGCCTTGACCAGCGAGCTTTTGCCCATGCCGCGGGCACCCCACAGCAGGGCGTTATTGGTGGGCAGGCCCTTGGCGAAGCGACGGGTATTCTCCAGCAGAATGTCGCGCTGGCGCTCGATGCCCTTGAGAAGACCGATGTCGACGCGGCTGACCTCAATGACCGGTTCCAGCCAATCATCGTCGGCGTGCCAGACGAAGGCGTCGGCGGCGGCGAGGTCGGCAATCCGACGAGCCGGCGGAGCCAACCGTTCAAGCGCATCGGCGATGCGGCGCAGGAGCGGTGACGGGTCGATGTCGGGCATTCTTCGCGTCCTTCCAATACGGCCGGCGCACCCTAGCACAGGGCCGCCTACCGTCAACCCCGGGGTGGTTGACACGCCCTTCGTGGCCCTCCCACATTGAGGGCCCGGCTGTTTCCGTTTGCAAGTCGCGCGGGGACCGGTATATTCCCGCTGGCTTTGCCTAAGAATTCTAGGGAGTTCCTTGATGTTCATCTCGCCCGCATATGCCCAAGCCGGGGGTGGTCTCGGTGGCGGCGGTTTCGAGGCCCTTTTGCCGCTGGTCCTCATCTTCGTCGTCTTTTATTTCCTGCTCATCCGTCCGCAGCAGAAGAAGGCCAAGCAGCATCGCGAAATGCTGGCGGCCATTCGTCGCGGCGACAAGATCGTGACCAACGGCGGCATTCTCGGCACCGTGACCAAGGTGGTCGACGAGAACGAGTTGATGGTCGAGATCGCCGAAGGCATCCGCGTCCGTGTGCAGCGCGGCATGGTTGCCGGTGTGCGTTCGAAGACCGAACCGGTCAAGGATGCCGGCAAGCCGGTGGACACCGCGGCCGCAGGCCAACCGGAGAGCGCTGTTTCCAAGCTGAAGAATTTTTTGGGCGGAAAGGGCAAGTAACCGCCCGCCGGTGAGAAGTTTCCGATGGTTCATATTGCCAAGTGGAAGATGATCGTCGTCGCCGTCGTTTGTGCGTTCGGCGTGTTGTTTTCCATCCCGAATTTCCTGAGCCGCGAGACGGCGGATTCTCTGCCGGACTGGTTGCCTCATCAGCAAATCAGCCTGGGGCTGGATCTGCAGGGCGGCTCGCACCTTCTCTTGGAGGTCGACGTCGCGTCGGTCATTCGTGAGCGACAGGACACGCTGATCGAAGCGATGCGCACCGAGTTGCGCAAGGAGCGCATTCGCTACACCGGCCTTGGCGTCCGTGGCCAGTCGGTGGTGGTGAACATACCCGAATCCGCTCAGGTTCAGACGGCCTTCGATTTGGTGCGCGGCTTGGAAAGTGGTCTCGACGCCACGACGGAGGAGGGGGGGCGTATTTCCCTGACCTTCACCGAGCAGGCCATCACGGAGAGAACCCGCTCGGCCGTCGAGCAGTCCATCGAGATCGTGCGACGGCGCATCGATGAAACGGGCGTGCGCGAACCGACCATCGTTCGCCAGGGCGAGGATCGCATCCTGGTGCAACTCCCCGGGCTGGATGATCCGGAACGCATCAAGCAGTTGCTCGGCAAGACCGCGAAAATGACCTTCCATCTGGTCGACGATCAGGTGCAGGTGGACGAGGCGATGGCCGGCCGCCTGCCGCCGGGCTCGATGCTCCTGCCGTCCTCGCACGAAACGCTGGCCAATGGCCAGCCTCGCATGTACGTGATCAGCAAGCGGGTGATGCTGAGCGGCGATGCCTTGGCCAACGCCCAGGTCGGCACCGACCAGCGTACCTCGGAACCGGTCGTCAATTTCCGTTTTGATGCTTCCGGCGGCAAGCGCTTCGGCAAGATCACGACCGACAATGTCAATCGCCTGCTGGCCATTGTGCTTGACGGCAAGGTCATCAGCGCGCCCAACATTCGCGAACCCATTCTGGGCGGTTCCGGGCAGATCAGCGGTAATTTCAGCTTTCAGTCGGCGCAGGATCTTGCCCTGCTGTTACGGGCCGGCGCGCTGCCGGCGCCGTTGACCATTCTCGAGGAACGGACGGTGGGCCCCGGCCTCGGGGCCGATTCCATCGCCGCTGGCAAGGTGGCCAGCGTGCTGGGACTGATCCTCGTCGTCGTTTTCATGGTCATGGTCTATGGCCGGTTCGGGGTAGTCGCCGACATCGCGGTCGTCTTCAACATGTTCATCATGGGCTCGGCGTTATCCGTCCTCCAGGCGACGCTGACTTTGCCTGGAATCGCGGGCATCGTGCTCACAGTCGGTATGGCGGTCGATGCCAACGTGCTGATCTTCGAGCGTATCCGCGAGGAATTGCGCAACGGCAGATCCCCGATCTCGGCGATCGAGACGGGATACTCGCAGGCGACCAGGACCATCATCGACGCCAATGTGACGACGCTGATTGCCGCGGTGTTGCTCTATCAGTTCGGGTCCGGGCCGGTGAGGGGGTTCGCCGTGACGTTGGCCATCGGCATCGCGGCATCCATGTTCACCGGCGTCATGATGTCCCACGTGATTGTGCTGGCTTGGCTCCGACGCGCCCGCCCGCAGACCTTGACGATCTAGGTGCTGAGCCATGCTGTTCCGTATGCAACTGATTCCTTCCGGCACGAACATTCCGTTCATGTCGTGGCGCAAGATTTTCTTCGTTGTCTCGACGGTGTTGGTGTTTGGCTCAATCGTGCTGTTCCTGGCGCGGGGGCTCAACTATGGCATCGATTTCCAGGGCGGCATCCTGCTCGACGTCAGGACCCAGGGGCCGGCGAACATTGCCGACATGCGTACGCAGATCAACGGGCTGGGCCTTGGCGAGGTCTCGCTGCAAGGGTTCGGCGCCCCCGACGACGTGCTCATACGATTGCAGAAACAGGATGGCGGCGACAAGGCTCAGCAGGACGCGGTCGAAAAGGTGAAGGCCGTGCTGGGCTCGGGAGTCGAATACCGGCGTACGGAAGTGGTTGGGCCGCAAGTCAGCAATGAACTGTTTCTGGATGGCATCTACGCCGTCTGTCTGGCCATGATCGCCATCCTTATCTACATCTGGTTCCGCTTCGAGTGGCAGTTCGGCGTCGGCGCGCTTGTCGCCCTCGTCCATGACGTCCTTGGCACCATCGGCGTCTTCGCCATCCTTCAGTGGGAATTCAACCTGTCCACCGTGGCGGCGGTACTGACCATCGCCGGCTATTCCATCAACGACACGGTCGTGGTGTTCGACCGCATTCGCGAAAACCTCCGCAAGTACAAGACGATGTCGTTTCTCGATCTGCTCAACCGCAGCATCAACGAAACCCTGTCGCGCACGATCATGACCAGCCTGACCACACTGGTGGCGCTGTTCTCGCTCTATATTTTCGGCGGCGAGGTCATTCGGGGGTTCAGTTTCGCGATGATCTTTGGCATTCTGATCGGCACCTATTCCTCCATCTGCGTCGCGGCTCCCCTGATGCTTTACATGAAGGTGCCGCGCCGTGCGAACCAAGAGGCGGCGGCCAAGGCGTCGCCGTAAGTGTCATTTCCGGTCTCGACATCACGCCTAGGGTTCCCCCAGGCCGCAAGGTGGTCCAGGCCTATGGCGACGGTCGGTTTCGCATATCGGGAGAATCCGTCACGGGTTCTGTCGTCGTCTGGCCCGACGGCTGGACGGCATGGCCGGTCGCCGACGTTACGACCCTTTCCGCCGACGACCTTGCTCCCATCCGTGCCCTTGCCGGTACCGTTGACATCCTGCTGATCGGCTGCGGCGCCCGGTTCGGTCCCGAACCGGCGGGGCTGCGCGTTGCCGTCAAGAATGTGGGCATGGCGCTTGAATGGATGGATACTGGCGCGGCCTGCCGAACCTACAACGTACTGGTCGGCGAAGGCCGTCGCATCGCCGCCGCCCTCATCGCCGTTTAGCAGGAACGGCCCGGAGAGGAACCTCCGGGCCGCCCACATTCCTCCCGATTGGAGAACCTAGCCGAGATTGTCGGCTGCAAAGTCCCAGTTGACCAAATGGTCGAGGAAGGTGTCGACGTAATCGGGGCGCCGGTTCTGGTAGTCCAGGTAGTAGGCATGCTCCCATACGTCGCAGGTGATCAGGGGCGTCTGACCGTGGGCGATGGGCGTGTCGGCGTTGCCGGTTTTTACGATCTTTAAGCTGCCACCGTCGAGCACCAGCCATGCCCAGCCGCTGCCGAACTGGGTAACGGCGGCGGTCTTGAACTGCTCGCGAAACGCAACATACCCACCGAAGGCTTCGTCGATCCTCGCGGCCACATTGCCGGTCGGTGCGCCGCCGCCCTTCGGTTTCATCGCCTTCCAGTAGAACGTGTGGTTCCACACCTGGGCGGCGTTGTTGAAAATGCCGGCCTTGGCGGCATCCCCAACCGTATCGAGGATGATCCGTTCCAGCGGAGCGGAAGCCAGCGGCGTGTCCTTGGTCAGGTTGTTCAGATTGACGATGTAGGCGTTGTGGTGTTTGCCGTGATGGAAATCGAGCGTCCTGGCCGTGATGTATGGCTCCAGCGCGTTGTTGGCATACGGCAATGCCGGAAGTTCAAAGGCCATTCCCTCCTCCTATGGCTTACGGTTTTCCCGATATCTTTCAATTCTCTAGAAGATCATATCCGGTCGCGCGGCGGCAGGGAAGGGGAGGCATAGGGATCGCCAGAGGAAGACCCGAAATGCTGCATTTCGGCCTTGACGGAGGCGATTTAGGTCACACATTTAGCGCCTAGGATAGTTTGCAAATAAGAAGAGGTAGCATCATGGCATTTTCTCTGCCCACATTGCCGTACGCCAAGAACGCGCTTGAGCCCTATATGTCGGCCGAGACGCTGGAGTACCACCATGGCAAGCATCACCAGGCCTATGTGGACAACGGCAACAAACTGGTCCAGGGGACCGGCCTGGAGGGCAAGTCGCTGGAGGAGGTCGTACAGGCAGCCTACAAGGATAAGGCGCTCACAGGCCTGTTCAACAACGCCAGCCAGCACTGGAATCACGTTCAGTTCTGGCAGTGGATGAAGCCAAACGGCGGCGGTGCCATTCCCGGCGAACTCGAGAAGAAACTCACCGAGGATTTCGGCGGCATCGACGCCTTCAAGGCCAAGTTCATCGAGGCCGGCGTCACCCAGTTCGGCTCCGGGTGGTGTTGGCTCACCGTAGAGAACGGCAAATTGACCGTCGCGAAGACCCCCAACGGAGAAAGCCCGATGGCTTATGGCAAAGCGGCGCTGCTGGGATGCGATGTGTGGGAGCATTCCTACTACATCGACTACCGCAACCGCCGTCCGGACTATCTCAAGGCCTTCCTCGACCACATGGTCAATTGGGAACGGGTGGCCGAGCTGTTCGCCAAGGCCGTCTGACGCTCTTGCGTTGACCACCGGGTTCCACCGTTCTTCCGGCGTGGACCCGGTGGTTGAGCGGCTTTTGCGCAGGCCGCATTTCCCCCATATAACCAGGATCGTTTTCGCGTGGAGGCATGCCGCGCCGATGCCTGATATGTCGTTCTGCGCCCAACAGGTCCGCCGCCAGGACAACGACCGTTTCCTGTGCGCCCTTTTTGCGCCTGCCGAGCAACGGGAAGCGCTGTTCGCGCTTTACGCTTTCAATCTGGAACTTGCTTCCATTCCCGATAAGGTCAGCGAGCCACTGTTGGGCCGGATGCGCCTTCAATGGTGGCGGGAGGCGGTGGATGGCGGCCTGAACGGCAACGCGACTGGCCACCAGGTCGCCGGCCCGCTGGCGCGGGCTGTCGCGGAGTCGAGCCTGACGGCAACTTCTTTGCTTGGCCTGATCGACGCCAGGGAACGGGATCTCGACGAACGGCCGATTCCGGACCAAGCGACATTCAAGGCCTACGCGGCCGACACGGCGGGAGCCCTGGCCGAGATGAGCCTCGACGTGCTGGGTATTGCCGATCCGGCGGCACGCGAAGCGGCGCGTCACGTCGGGCTGGCATGGGCCGGCGTTGGTATCCTGCGCTCCATTCCTTTCCAAGCAGCGCGTCGGCGACTCTATCTGCCGGCCGACTCGATGAAAGAGGTCGGTTCGACCGCCGAAGAGATCTTCGCGGGGATGGTATCGCCCGGCATTCGCCGGGTCGTGGCCGAGGTGGCCGACTGGTCCCGCCACCATCTGAATGCGGCGCGTATGAACCGCGGCAAGGTCCCGGCGGCGGCATTGCCGGCACTGCTTCCGGCGGTGCTCGCGGAAATCCACTTGGAACGGCTGCGCCGCGCCACCTTCAATCCGTTCGATCGCGACCTCGCCCGTCCCGCTCCCTGGCGGGTCGCCCGCCTGTGGATGCATGCCCGGCGGTGCCGGTTCTGACGTCGGTGTCGGCCTGTCGCGCTATTGAGCCGACGTCGGCATCAGATCAAGGGTCGACAGAACGGGGAAAATGGGAGGCGACGCCGCGTTGTACAGCAGGATGGCGCCGTGGCGCATATCGGGAAAACTGCCGCGCGTATCGTCGTACCGGCGGATCTCCAAGGTGGTTTTTTCGTGGGTCAGCGGATCGACTCGCTGCCACGAGGCCACCTGATTGGACTGGCGCGGCTGCGCGAACGGAGTGATGGCTTGCTCGCTCGTTGCCGTCGGTTTCCCGAATCGTTGTGTATAGTGGGTGATCAGCGTGGAATGGGACTCCGTCGGGAAAATGGCTTGAATGCGCGTCACGATCCCGTTGTCGTAACGGACGATCGCCTGGGCACCCTGATACATGATCGAGTTGACCCGGAGCTGGCGGGCCAGCTTGGCCGGCCAATCAACCGGCTCGACGCAAAAGACCACGGCCCCCCGGCCTTTCTTGACGCAGAAATTCCGTTCGCTGGGGTCGGCGGATTCCGGGGGCATCGCAGCGGAAATATAGGCGGACTCGCCCAGAGTCAGCACGCTGTCGGGCGCCCTGCGCGGCGGAGTTGGGGGTGACGCCATGGCGGTTCGGACGGGGGCGACGCCAACGGTGTCCGCCGGGCCATCGAGGCTGAGCGGCCGCCCCACTCTGGTTGCGGCGGAGGCCGTTTTCGCGGGTTTCGGCGTCTCTGCCAATTGATCGAGTACACTCGTCGAATTGGCGGTCGCCGCTGGCCGCTTCGACGTGCTGCCTGACGGGGCCGGCTTGGCCGGTGGCGTGGCGGGTTTGGCGGACATCCCGGCAAGGTTGGAAGTCGGAGAAGATGCGCTCGCCTCTGGGCGTTCCACCGGAGGAATTGGCGGCGGCGGCGGTGGCTTGTCGCCGATGACCGGATGGCGCGTGCCGGGAACCACAGAATCGGGGGCGAACGGGTCGGCTGCGGCCGCTACCCTCGGTATGGGATCGACCGCTCTACGGACCGGTAACGGTGCTGTGGGGGACGCGGGTGGCGGAGTCGGTGACGACAGGCGCGAGGTCGTTGGGGCCTTCGGCTGAATATCCTGGATTTTTGGGGTCGCCACGGCGACGGCGGGAAGCGGCTGGACGGATGGCTCGCTCACGGGCGGTTCTGGTATGGCTGTAACCGGCGATGCGACCGGCTCGGGCGCGGAAACCGATTCCAGTGCCGGCACGTCTTTCTCGGCCACACCTGCCGTCACAACGGGTTCCGTCGTTTCCGGAGGCGGTGCCGCCTCGGGCGACGCCTTAGGGAAGGGGGCCACGTCGGCGGACTCGGCCATGATGTCGGAAGTTGGCGGCAAAGCTGGTTCCGGCGTCTGAGGCGGAGCAGCCTCTCCGCCCGACATCGCCAGATCGGCCACCGCAATGGTTCCGTCGCCGGCATCCTGGTGATCGGTCCGCGCCATTTTGCGGCCCATCCACCGGAAGAACCATCCGCCCAGGAAGGTGTCGAAGGTTTCATCGAAGGAATGCGCGGCCTGTTTGATGCGCAAGGATGTACGGGCGAGAATTCCTCTGCCGCCGCCGCTCGGCGCCGCTACCGGGTCGGCATGAACAGGGTCCGTCGGCATCATGTCGGGTTCGGACACGGGAGGTGGCGCAGCAGGCTCGGCCGGCCTGGCTGTCGACGCCGGGTCGTCCTCCCGCGGGTTGGAAACGAAGATGTCAGGAGGCGGGGGCGGTTCGGCGGATGACGGCGGTGGCGGCGACAAGGGCTGTGAAAGGATATCGGCGACGGTATCGCTGGTGGGGGCGGCTTCCGGCAAATTGGCCGCGGCCGACCCTTCGGTACTGGTAGCGTTCGTCGAGTCCCGAACGTTGTGAAGGGACAGCAAGTAGTGGGCGATCTCGTAATGTCCCTTGTCGATGGCAAGGTCGACCGGACGCATCCCGAAGGGACTGCGGGCCTCGATGCGCGCACCATCGGCGACGGTCGCGCGTACCGCGCTCAAGTCGTTTCGCTCCACCGCCTCGAACAAGGCACGAGTCTGCGATGACGGATCTTCGCCCCGAGACAGACCAGGAACGGTAATGCTCCCGCCCACCAGCATGGCGGCGATGACGGCTGCCCGACTCAAAAAGCTTACCGTGCGCGCCCGTGCGGCGTACGGTTTAGTTCCCTCCATCCAACCCTTCTTTGACTTTCTTGGCGTGCCAGCACTACCGGTCGAACCGGTTTTTTACCCTGGCAGTAGTTACCTCCGCGTTTACGTGCGGCGCCATAATGGATTTTTTTGCCGCCGTTCTCAATCAGTCATGTGCCGGTGGAAACAATAAAAATAGTTTCATGAAACCGATGGAGATGGCTGTCGGCGCCCCTTACTATCGAACCCCGAACGGCAGCGTCCCCCCAGGCGCGATGGATGAGGTATGGCATGGAATACAGAAGGCTTGGAGTCAGCGGGTTGATGGTATCGCCGATTTGTCTGGGCGCCATGATGTTCGGCGACCAGACAGACGAGAAGGCGGCGGCCGACATTGTCGCCGCGGCCAGCGATGCCGGGGTCAACTTCATCGACACCGCCAACAACTATGCAGGCGGCCGGTCCGAACGCATCGTCGGCAAGCTGATCAAGGCCGACCGCGAGTCTTGGGTGCTGGCCACCAAGGTCGGCAGCCCGGTGGGCGAAGGCGTCTACGAGCACACTCTCAGCCGCAAGCGGATCATGAAAGAGGTGGATGCCAGCCTGTCGCGGTTGGGCACCGACTACATCGACATCTACTATTTTCACCGGGACGACCTGGAAACGCCGCTCGACGAGCCGCTGGCCGCCATGGGCGACCTCATTCGCGCCGGCAAGGTCCGCTACTGGGGATTCAGCAACTTCCATGCCTGGCGGATCGCCGAACTGGTCTTTTTGTGCGACACCCTGGGCATGCCGGGGCCGGTCGTGACTCAGCCCTGTTACAATGCCATGAATCGCTTGATCGAACTGGAATACCTGCCGGCATGCCGGCATTTCGGCATCGGCGTCGTTCCCTACAGTCCGCTGGCACGGGGCGTGCTTACCGGCAAGTATCCGGTCAAGGGGACGCCGCCGGCCGACAGCCGGGCGGGACGCAAGGATGCTCGCATCTACGAGATCGAATACCGCAAGGAATCTCTGGTCCTGGCCCAGAAGATCAAGCAGCGCGCCGAAAGGCGGGGCATGACGGCGGCCCAGTTCGCGTTGAACTGGGTATTGAACAACGACCTGATATCGTCGGTGATCGCCGGGCCGCGCACGCTGGAGCAGTGGGGGCACTACCTCGATGCCCTGAACCACGACTTCACGGCCGCCGACGAGGCGTTCGTCGATCGGCTGGTGGCGGCCGGGCGGGCCTCGACGCCGGGGTTCATCGATCCGAAACTGCCTCCGACAGGGCGCGAGCCCCGGACCTGAGCCGTCGGGAAAGCTTTGCTGCCGATCGTTGGAAGGCGGCGGCCGCAAACAAGAAAAGGCAAGCCAAGGGGTGAAACCTGTCCACGTTCTCATGGTGATCGCCGTCCAGACTTTATGGGGGTTCGGCTTCGCCATGTCCAAGGTCGGCCTGGGACCGTTCCCCCCAATGTTCCTCATGGGCATGCGGTACGGTCTGGCCGCCCTCGTCCTGGTGTGGTTCGTCCGCCCGCCGTCGGGGATGATGTGGAAAGTGTTCGCCGCCGCCGTGGTCAGCGGCGCCATCACATACGGCTTGGTCTATTCGGGCCTGAGGGACCTTTATGCCTCGACGGCCACCCTGCTGACCCAGCTTCAGGTGCCGTTCCTGGCTCTGCTCGGCGTCGTGCTGCTGAAGGAAAAGCTCAGCTTGCGCGGCATGCTGGGCATGGCTTTCGCCTTCGGCGGCGTCATCCTGATCACCGGTGAGCCCCGCATCCAGGACAATCTGGTCCCCGTTTTTATCGTCATGGCCGGCAGTCTTTGTTGGGCCCTGGGCCAGATCATGATCCGCCAGTTGGGAGGGGGTATCGGCGGCATGCGGCTTTTGGCCTGGATCGCGACTTTTGCATCGCCGCAATTGTTCATCGCCTCTTTCGTCCTGGAGGAGGGACAGTTTGCGGCGCTGACCAACGCGGGATGGCAGGAATTGGGGGTTGTCCTTTACCTTGGCCTCGGCATGACGGCGCTGGCCTATTCCATGTGGTACCACGTGCTGGCCCGCTGCGAGGTGAACAGGGTGGCGCCGTTCCTGCTGCTTAATCCGCTGGCCGCCATCCTTTCCAGCGTGTTGTTCCTTGACGAGGACTTGACCCTGATGATCACGATTGGCGGTGTGATTATCATTCTTGGGATCGGCATCATGACCATCAGCCCAGCCACGTGGCGCCATAAGCGGATCACCCCGGCCGCCTAGCTGGCCGGCTTTCGGTCAACGCCAGGCTTCGAGGTCGGAAAGCGCGCGGCGGCTGTAGGCCAGCTTGCGCTCGCGGCCGCGCGGGCGGCGCTTGGTGCCGTCGGCCTCGAGCGGCGGGAACAGCCCAAAATTGACGTTCATCGGCTGGAAGGTCGTGGCGTCGGCGCCCCCGGTGATATGGGCGATAATCGCTCCCAGCGCCGTGGTCGGAGGCGGCGGCACCAGCGGTTTCCCGATGCGCTCAGCGGCGGCGAAGCGTCCGGCGACGAGGCCGACACCGGCGCTCTCGACGTAGCCTTCGCAGCCGGTGACCTGGCCGGCGAAGCGCAACCTGGGTTCGGCCTTCAAGCGCAACACGCCGTCGAGCAACCGTGGGCTATTGAGGAAGGTGTTGCGGTGCAGGCCGCCCAAGCGAGCGAACTGGGCGTTCTCCAGGCCCGGGATCATGCGGAAGATGCGGGTCTGCTCGCCATAGGTCAGCTTGGTCTGGAAGCCGACCATGTTATAGAGCGTTCCCAACGCGTTATCCTGACGAAGTTGGACGACGGCATGGGGCTTTTCGGCGCCGGGATGGGGATTGGTGAGGCCGACCGGCTTCATCGGCCCGAAAGCCAACGTCTCGCGCCCGCGCTCGGCCATAACCTCGATGGGCAGGCAACCCTCGAAGTAGGGCGTGGTGGCCTCCCACTCGTGGAAGGCCACCTTGTCGGCGGCCAGCAGGGCATCGATGAAGGCGTCGTACCGGTTGCGATCGAGGGGGCAGTTGATGTAGTCGGCGCCGTCGCCCTTGTCGTAGCGCGACTGCAGCCAGGCGATGTCGAGGTCGATGCTGTCACGGTGGACGATCGGGGCGATGGCGTCGAAGAAGGCCAGGGCATCCTCGCCGGTCAGCCCGCGGACGGCCTCGGCCAACGGCGGCGACGTCAGGGGTCCGGTGGCGATGATGACCGAATCCCAGGCCGGGTCGGGAAGGCCGGTGATCTCTTCGCGGCGGATCTCGACCAGGGGATCGGCTTCGAGGGTTGCCTGGACCGCCCGGCTGAACGCCTCGCGGTCGACCGCCAGCGCGCCTCCAGCCGGCACCCGGTGGGCGTCCGCCATGGCGAGGATGAGCGAGCCGCAGCGGCGCATTTCCTCATGCAGGAGACCGACCGCGTTGCTCTCGGCATCGTCGGACCGCAGCGAATTCGAACAGACCAGTTCAGCCAGTCCATCGGTGACATGCGCCTCCGTCCGGCGGAGTGGCCGCATCTCGTGGAGGATGGCCGGGACTCCGGCGCGGGCCAGTTGCCACGCGGCCTCGGTGCCGGCCAGGCCACCGCCGATAACGTGGACGGGCCGCATCTGGGAAAGGGGTATCGTCATGCCACGAGACACATAGAACGCCGCCGCCCGCCATGCAACGGCAACTCGCACGGCCTTCCTCTTGACAGCGGAGCAAAGCGGCCGTTAGGTGCGGTCCAGCAGTCCGCACAACAGTTCCGGTGACACAATGCCCGAGGGATTCGACCCGCAGACGATCTGGATGGTTGCCATCCTTCTGATGGTCTTCGCGGCCATGAAATACGCGATTCCGCGCTTGGTGGCGGGGGTGCCCTTCCTGGACCCGCAGGCCGTCCAGCAGCGCATGACGGCGGGCGAGGAGGCTGTCATATTGGACGTGCGCACGCCCGGCGAGTTCACCGGCCCGCTCGGCCACGCGCCGGGTTCCGTCAATGTGCCATTTGGAGACTTGTCCGACCGCCTTTCCGCCGGGGCTGGGGAATTGGATGAGCTCAAAGGTCTGCCGGTGTTCGTCATCTGCAAAACGGCCAATCGCTCCCCTCACGCGGCCCGCCTGCTCAAGAAGAGGGGATTCACCAACGTTGCGGTGGTCAAGGGCGGCATGAACGGTTGGAAGCGCGCCGGGTTGCCTGTCGAAACCGCCTGACGGCGGATCGGGATCGGGGGCGGTAGGCGTTCAATTGTCGCGCACGATGGTGCCCGACATGCGGAAGGTGCTACTTTTCGACAGCCCTACGATGATGCAGCCGTCACCGACGTTGTAGACCTGCCAGGCGTTGATGACGGTGGTGGACCCCTTGGCGACGTCGACCAGCTTTTCGCCGGAGGCATCCAGGTTGCGGATGGCGCCGCGCCCCTGCGGATCGGCCTTGATGTAGTAGCTGCCGTTGCCGCTGACATCCAGCATCGAATCGCGGCAGACGAAGGCATGGCGGATGTGGTGGGCCAGCCGTTCCATCCCAGCCACCGCCTTGGCATAATAGATGCACCGAACGTTCAACTGTTCGCGCGTCGATTCCCTCGGCAGACCGACCAGCTGATAGATGTCGGCATCGGCGTAGTACCATCCCTTGGGGGTGGTGTATTCCGCGATCATGTTCCGGCAGCGGTCGACCTCCTCGGCCCGGTATTCCTCCTCGGCGGGCAACGCCGTCGGGCTGGCGGGATAGCCCTTCGTCACGAGGGCCTCCAGCCGCGTCATGGCCGGCCTGTTGAGTTCGTATGCCACCATGTAGGCGTACCACCCCAACAGGGCCGCCGCCGGAATACCCGCTAGCCAGTAAAGCCGCTTGGCTTCCTTCGATCGCCAGAAGGACCGGCCTTCTCCCGTCACTGTCTTCTGCGCCACATTGCCACCCGATCACCGTCCCCCGATCATGGCGGGACTGCCCCCATGATGATTTTCGACGGCACGCTTTACGCGGCTCTTGCCGATAGATTTACTAAATTTCGTGGAACTTTGATGCAGAAAAATGACGGCGCCCGCGCAAGAGCGTCGCGCGGGCCCTAGCCGGCAGGCACAGATCAGGCGCGCTTGCGCGTCGATGCCGGCGTCAGGCGGCCGGCCAGGTAGTGGCCGGTGAAACTGTCGGCGTGGGCGGCGATGTCCTCGGGCGTGCCGGCGGCGATGATTCGGCCGCCCTTGTGGCCGCCCTCGGGACCCAGGTCGATGACCCAGTCGGCCGTCTTGATGACCTCGAGATTGTGCTCGATGACCACCACCGTGTTGCCCTGCTCGACCAGGGTGTGCAGCACTTCCAGCAGCTTGCGCACGTCCTCGAAATGGAGCCCGGTGGTCGGCTCGTCGAGGATGTAGAAGGTCTTGCCGGTTGCCCGCCGCGACAGTTCCTTGGCCAGCTTGACGCGCTGTGCCTCGCCACCCGAAAGGGTGGTAGCTTGCTGGCCCAGGTGGATGTAGCCGAGCCCCACCTGTTCCAGCGTCTCCAGCTTGTTGCGGATGATCGGCACCGCTTTGAAAAAGCGGCTGCCTTCTTCAACTGTCATATCAAGAACATCCGCTATAGATTTGTTTCTGAACGTTATTTCAAGGGTTTCTCGGTTATAGCGTTTGCCATGGCAGACATCGCAGGTGACATAGACGTCGGGCAGGAAATGCATCTCGATCTTGATGACGCCGTCGCCCTGGCAGGCCTCGCAACGGCCGCCCTTGACGTTGAACGAGAAGCGGCCGGGCTTGTAGCCGCGGGCCCGCGCCTCGGGCTGGTTGGCGAACCAGTCGCGGATGGGTCCGAACGCCCCGGTGTAGGTGGCCGGGTTGGAGCGCGGCGTGCGGCCGATCGGCGACTGGTCGATGTCGACCACCTTGTCGATGAACTCCAGCCCCTCGAGGGCGTCATGCTCGCCGGGCGATACGCGGGCGCCGTTGAGGCGGCGGGCCAGCGCTTGGTACAGGGTCTCCGTGATCAGCGTCGACTTGCCGCTGCCCGACACCCCGGTGACGCAGATGAAGGTGCCGAGCGGAAAGTCCACCGTCAGGTTCTGCAGGTTGTTGGCCCTGGCGCCCACCACGCGCAGCGCGCGGCCCTTGCGTCCCTTGCGCCGTTCGGCCGGCTTGGGGACCTGACGGAAACCGGACAGATACTGGCCGGTCAAGCTGGCCGGATCCTGCATGATCTTCTCGGGCGTCCCCTCGGCCACCACGGTGCCGCCGTGGATGCCGGCGCCGGGGCCCATGTCGATGACATGATCGGCGGTCAGGATGGCGTCCTCGTCGTGCTCGACGACGATCACCGTGTTGCCGATGTCGCGCAGGTGCTTCAGCGTGTCGAGCAGCCTTGCGTTGTCGCGCTGGTGCAGCCCGATCGACGGCTCGTCGAGCACGTAGAGCACGCCGGTCAGGCCGGAGCCGATCTGGCTGGCGAGACGGATGCGCTGGCTCTCGCCGCCCGACAGTGTGCCCGAATTTCGCGCCAGCGTCAGGTAGTCGAGGCCGACGTCAACGAGGAAGCGCAGGCGCTCGCGGATCTCCTTGAGAATGCGCGCGGCGATCTCGTTCTGCTTGTCGCTGAGCAGGCCCGGCAGCTCGGTGATCCAGCGGTCGGCCTTGCGGATCGACAGTTCGGTGACCTCGCCGATGTGCTTCCCGGCGACCTTCACGGCGAGCGCCTCGGGCTTCAGCCGGTAACCGGCGCAGGCGGGGCAGGGGGTGGCCGACATGAAGCGCTCGATCTCCTCGCGCATCCACGCCGATTCGGTCTCCTTCCAGCGCCGCTCGAGATTGGGGATGACCCCCTCGAAGGTCTTGGTCGTCTTGTAGGAGCGCAGACCGTCGTCGTACTGGAAGGTGATCTCGCGCTCGCCTGTGCCGCGTAGGATGGCCTCCTTCGCCGCGTCCGAGAGGTCGCAGAACCGGTCGCCGACCTTGAAGCCGTACACCTTGCCGAGCGCCTCCAGCGTCTGCGCGTAGTAGGGCGAGGTCGACTTGGCCCACGGGCTGACGGCGCCGTCGCGCAGCGACAGGTTCTCGTCGGGAACGACCAGAGCGGGATCGATGGCGCGCTGGCTGCCCAGACCGTCGCAGGTCGGGCAGGCGCCGAACGGGTTGTTGAAGGAGAACAGCCTGGGCTCTATCTCGGAAATCGTGAAGCCGGAGACCGGGCAGGCGAACTTTTCCGAGAACAGGATGCGCTCGTGCGTCTCGTTCTTCGACTTGTAGGCGGATTCCTCAGCCGTCTCCTCCGCCGGCAGCGGCCGGTCGGCGAACTCGGCGACGGCCAGGCCCTCGGCGAGCTTCAGCGCCGTCTCCAGAGAATCCGCCAGGCGCGCGGCGAGGTCGCCGCGCACGACGACGCGGTCGACGACGACGTCGATGTCGTGCTTGTACTTCTTGTCGAGCGCCGGCACGTCGCCGATCTCGTAGAAGGCGCCGTCGACCTTGACGCGCTGGAAACCCTTCTTCTGCAGTTCGAGCAGTTCCTTGCGGTACTCGCCCTTGCGCCCGCGCACGATCGGCGCGGTGATGTAGAGGCGCGTGCCCTCGTCGAGCGCCAGCACGCGGTCGACCATCTGCGACACCGTCTGGCTCTCGATGGGCAGGCCGGTGACGGGCGAATAGGGGACGCCGACGCGGGCCCAGAGGAGCCGCATGTAGTCGTAGATCTCGGTGACCGTTCCCACCGTCGAGCGCGGGTTGCGGCTGGTCGTCTTCTGCTCGATGGAGATCGCCGGGCTCAATCCGTCGATCTGGTCGACGTCGGGCTTCTGCATCATCTCGAGGAACTGGCGGGCATAGGCCGACAGGCTCTCGACGTAGCGGCGTTGGCCCTCGGCATAGATGGTGTCGAAGGCGAGCGACGACTTGCCCGACCCAGACAGGCCGGTCATGACGACGAGCGAGTCGCGCGGCAGGTTGAGGTCGACGTTCTTGAGATTGTGCTCGCGCGCGCCGCGAATGGAAATGTACTTGTGGTCGGCCATGGCCGGTCCGCCGCCTCGTCTGGATTGTCGGAACGGCCGACTAACCGCCCGTTCCTAGATAGGTCTTTCCGCCGCGCGGTCGAGGGCCACGCGTACCGCCGCGATGGACCTGTCTATCCGCCCACCGCCCGCGACCGCAAGCTAAAAGAACAAAGACCGAACGTCTCCTGACAACGCGCTGGCAGGAGAGACGTCGATCACATTTTGCCGCACGCGCCCCGAAACGGTTGACCCGGCGCCGGTGCGGAGGCAATATTCCGGTGTCAGCCGAAGCCGAGCGCGGATGCGCTCTTCGTGGCCAGCGGGTCGTCTGCGAGACGCCGCAGACTTTCGGATCGACGCTTTGGCAGGCATCGGCGCAACGAACCGAGGAGGGGAGGCATGACCCCACCGGAC
>JACZKS010000087.1 GCA_014859895.1 Rhodospirillales bacterium | reverse complement strand
GCGTCGCGCTGGCCGCAATCGCCTGTGTGCTGCTGTTCGTGCCGGCCCTGCTCGATCGCGGCGAGCCGACGCTCAACAACTACGTACCGGCGATCATCGATCCGCTTTACTACGCCGGCCTCGGCGTGCTCGCGCTCGGCCTGACGCTGCCGGTGGCCCGCCTGCTGGCGGCACCAGTGGCCCGCCTGGGCCTTCCGCCCGACGACCTGTCGGTGGCGGCTTTGGGCGCGGCCGTCGTTTTCTGCCTGGCGCTGGTCTGTTTTGGCCTCGCCTATGGCGAACTGGCCGGTCAGGCGCCGTCCCATGCCTTCAACGAGGAACTGTTCTGGGGCGGCGGCCACCTGTTGCAGTTCATCAGCACGATCCTGCTTCTCGGCGCCTGGTCGGCGCTGGCCCGCCTGACCCTGACGGGCGAGGTCTTCTCCGGGAAGTTGGTCAAGGGCGCCGTCGTCTTCCTGATTCTCTGCGCGCTGCCGGCGCCGATCTTCTATTTCGTCTTCCCGCCCTTCGCGGCCGAACAGACCATGGCGTTCTCGGGCCTACTGTGGGCCCTCGGCCCGCCGACGCTGGTGGTCGCCGCGGCGGGTCTGCTGGCCGTCCGTCGGCGCGGCCGGCTGGCCGCCTTGCCATGGCGTAACCCGGTGTTCCTAAGTCTGGTGTTGTCGATTGGCGTATTCGGCCTGGGCGGCGTGCTCGGCATGTTTATCGACGGCACCGACACTCGCACGCCGGCCCACTACCACGCGGTGATCGCCGGGGTAACGCTCAGTTTCATGGGGCTTTTTCTGGGCTTCTTCCTGCCGCTGCTGGGACGGGCGCCCCGCCCCGGCTGGCGGCTCAACTTCCTGGTCATCGCCTTTGCGGCCGGCCAGACATTGGCCTGCATCGGACTTTTCATCGCCGGTGGCCACGGGGTGCCACGCAAGGTGGCGGGCGACGCCCAAGGCCTGATCGATATCGGCGCCATCGTCGGCATGAGCCTGAATGGTGTGGGTGCCCTGGTCGCGGTGAGCGGCGGCCTGCTGTTCATCTGGGTGGCGGGCAAGGCCCTGTTCGGCCGCGCCGCGCCGGCGCAATAGGGACGCCCTAATCTTTGTCCTTCCAGATCGGGTCGCCGAGGTCGATGTCGTCCTTGTCGGTCAGGCCGCCGGCCGCCGCGCCGGCAGCGCCACCGATGATCGCCCCGGTCCCGGGGCTGCCCAACAACGCGCCGCCAACGGCGCCGGCGCCGGCGCCGAGCGCGCCGCCGCTGATGGCCCGATCCGTCCTCGTCTCGCCGCACCCGGCAATCGCCAGCATCGCTGCGGCGAGCGTGGCTGGGGCAATCCATTTCCCGATGGTCATGGAATCCTCCTTTGCTGTGTGACTAGCTGATGACCTACCGACCAGACGCCGCGCGTGATTATTCCCGGCCGGACGGCATTTGCCGGGCGCGAAGGTGGGCGTGTGGTTACGGCCTCGGGAGGTCAGCCGCCGTCGATGGCCGCCAGGATCTCCAGCCGGCCGCCTGGCTCCACGGTGTCGGAGGGACGCAGCAGGGTCTCGCCCTTAAGCACCATCAGGCCGAGCACCAGGTTGCTGCCGGGGTCGAGATGCACGAAGCGAGATAGCGCCGGGTCCTCGGCGCACAGGCGGCAAAGCAGATCGCCGACGGTGGTCGGTCCGCCGATCTCGATTTCGCTTTCCGGCCCCTTGACGGAATCCAGGGGCGGGTACCACTTGATGCGCGTCATCGCGGCCATGGACGCCCTTTCCTCTCCGGCGGCACAGATAGCGCATATCCACCCCCCGTGTCTCCCCCGGCATGACGGCAGGAAAGACTTGGTTCCCGACCGCCCCTGTCGGATACTTGGAGCCGGCATCCCGGCGGCAACGGAGGATGCCAAGATGGGAGGAGCGGATGGAAAACCTTGATGCCGGGCGGAACGCCCGCCAGCGGACCGTCGCCTATTGGCTGCTCGCCATGTGCGTCATGGTCTACGTCATGGTACTGATCGGCGGCTTCACCCGGCTGAGCTACGCCGGGCTTTCCATCGTCGAATGGAAGCCGCTGACCGGCTGGTTGCCGCCGCTGACCCACGAGCAGTGGGAAGCCGCCTTCGCCGACTACCAACGCTTCCCCGAGTACCGCGAAATCAACGCCGGCATGACGCTGGAGGATTTCCGCACCATCTTCCTGATCGAATACTTCCATCGCCTGTGGGGGCGGCTGATTGGTCTCGCCTTCCTGGTGCCCTTCGTCCTCTTCTTCGCCCGCGGCTGGATCGACAAGCGGCTGTTGCCCAAGCTGCTGGTCATGTTCGTGCTGGGCGGCCTGCAAGGGGCCGTCGGCTGGTACATGGTGCAAAGTGGGCTCGTCGACGAACCGGATGTCAGCGCCTATCGCTTGACCGTGCACCTGGCGCTGGCCGTCGCCATTCTCGGATACATGCTGTGGGTGGCCATGGAATTGCTGGCCCCGGCCTCCGGGCAGGTGGCGCCCGCTGCGACCGTCAGGTTGCGCCGCTTCGGGTGGGGCGTGGTCGGCATCGTCTTCACCACCATCCTGTCGGGCGGCCTGGTCGCCGGCAACAATGCCGGGTTCGCCTACAACACCTTCCCGACCATGGATGGCGAATGGATTCCCAAGGAGTTGTTCGCGCTCGACCCCTTATGGGTCAACTTTTTCGAGGACGTCACGACCCTGCAGTTCGATCACCGGCTGCTGGCCTTGGTCACGGTGACGCTGATCCTCGCCTTCTGGATGTGGGCGCGCCGTACCGGGTTGCGCTGGCGGGCCCGCCTGGCGGTCGATGTCCTGGCCATGACGGTGCTGATCCAGGCGGCGCTGGGGATTTCCACGCTGCTGCTCGTGGTGCCGCTGCCGCTGGCGCTGCTGCATCAGGGGGGGGCCGTCGCGCTGTTCAGCGCCGCCCTGTGGGCTGCCTTCGAGATGCGCCACGAGCCCGCCGGAAATTGAGAAGCAGTCGCAAGAAGCCGGCGTCCCTCTCTTGTCTCCGGCCGGCGCCACTCTATATTTCCCAAGAACCCGCACGGCCGTTGGGGGTACGTGGGGCGATCCGCAGGACACACCGTTGACCCAATTGACCGCGACCACCGCCCGCCCGTCCCCCGCCGCGCTGACCGGTGGAGAACAGCCCGCCGCCGCCTGTCGGCCGGACTACCGTTTCCGGCTGGCCGACTATGCGATCATCCTCAAGCCCAACGTGATGTCGCTGGTGGTCTTCACCGCGATGGTCGGCATGCTGGTCGCCCCGGGCAGCGTCGATCCGCTGACCGGCTTCGTCGCGGTGGCCTGTATCGCGGTGGGCGCCGGGGCGGCCGGGGCCATCAACATGTGGTACGACCGCGACATCGACCGCGAGATGGCCAGGACCCGCGAACGACCCATCCCGGCTGGCCGCATGCGTCCGGCCCTGGCCCTGGCATTTGGCATCGTCCTCGCCGTCGCCTCGGTGGCGGCGATGGCGGCTTTCGTCAACACCCTGGCGGCGGCGCTGCTGGCGGTGACGCTTGTCTATTACGTCTTCATCTACACCATGTGGCTGAAGCGCCGCACGCCGCAGAACATCGTCATCGGCGGCGCCTCTGGGGCCTTGCCGCCGGTGGTCGGCTGGGCGGCCGTAACCGGCAGCGTCGATGTCGGAGCAATCGCGCTGTTCGCCATCATCTTCCTGTGGACCCCGCCGCACTCGTGGGCGCTGGCGCTGTTCCGCCGCGACGATTATGCCCGGGCCCGGGTGCCCATGCTGCCGGTGGTGGCCGGCGAGCGGGCCACCCGCCTGCAGATTCTCGTCTACACCCTGCTGCTGGTGCCGGCCTCGCTGGCGCCGGTCGCCATCGGCTTGGCCGGCCCGCTATACGGCGCCGTCGCCCTGGTGTTGGGGGGCATGCTGCTGCGCCACGCCCTTCGCGTCTGGCGCGACGACACCGACCGTTCGGCCCGCCCCCTGTTCGGCTTCTCGATCCTTTACCTGTTCCTGGTCTTCGTCGCCCTGCTCGCCGACGCCGCCCTGACGGCCTTCATTTAACGGTTTCGAAGTCGCGGATGGAGTGCGGCGCGTAGGGCTCTTCCAGCCGCGCCATCTCCTCGGCCGTGAGGCTGATGTCCAGCGCCGCCACCGCGTCCTCCAGTTGCGCCATCTTGGTGGCGCCGACGATGGGCGAGACGATGCCGGGCCGGGCCAGCACCCAGGCCAGCGCGACCTGGGCCGGCGCGGTGCCGCGTTCCTTCGCCACCTCGACCAGCCGCTCGGCGACATCGAAGTCGTTCGGCTGGAAGTAGAGCATCTTCGCGTAGGCATCGCTTTCGGCCCGAGGCGTGGCGCCGCCGCCCTGGCGGTCACGGTTGCCGGCCAGGAAGCCGCGGGCCAGCGGGCTCCACGGCACCAGCCCGACCCCCTCCTCGCGGCAATAGGGGATCATCTCGCGCTCTTCTTCGCGATAGACCAGATTGTAGTGGTTCTGCATGGCGACGAACTTGGTCCAGCCGCGGCGCTCGGCGGCGAACTGCATCTTGGCGAACTGGAAGGCGTGCATGCTCGACGCTCCGATGTAGCGGGCCTTGCCCGCCTTCACCACGTCGTGCAGCGCCTCCATGGTTTCCTCTATGGGGGTCTCGTAGTCGAAGCGGTGGATGTAGTAGAGGTCGACGTAGTCGGTACCGAGGCGGCGGAGGCTGGCGTCGATGGCTTCCATCACGTGCTTGCGGCCGAGTCCCTTGTCGTTGGGGCCGTCCCCCATCGGATTGAACAGCTTGGTGGCGATGACCACCTGGTCGCGCTTGGCGAAATCCTTGAGCGCCCGGCCGGTCACTTCCTCGCTGGCGCCTTCGGCGTACATGTCGGCGGTGTCGAAGAAGTTGATTCCCAGCTCCAGCGCCCGCTTGAAGAACGGCCGTGCCTCGTCCTCGTCCAGCACCCAGTCGCGCCACGAGCGGCGGCCATAGCTCATGCAGCCCAGGCACAGGCGGCTGACCTTCAATCCTGTCTTTCCGAGATTCACGTAGTTCATGGATCGTCTCCTGTGCCGAGAGAAGGAATGGGGCCGGTCCGCAGAATTTGGGATTGACCGGCCCTCCTTCCAACATAATCTGGATGGCAGGTGATGCAACGCATGAGGGAAGGAGGCCGTACATGGATATCCAGTGGCTGGGGCATTCGGCGTTCCGCCTGACGGCCGAGGGCAAGACGGTGCTGATCGATCCTTATTTTTCCGGCAATCCGAAATTTCCCGCCGACGCCGAGAAGGGATTCGGCAAGGTCGATCACATCCTGGTCACCCACGGCCACGGCGACCACCTGGGCGATACGTTGCGGCTTGCCAAGGCGCACGGCGCCCAGGTCGTCAGCATCTTCGAGATCGCCCACTGGCTGGGCAAGCAGGGTTACGAGAACTGCGTGCCGATGAACATCGGCGGCACGGTGACGGCGGGTCCGCTGTCCTTCACCATGGTCAACGCGCTGCACAGCGCGGGTTTTGCGGATGACGGCGGCTGCATGCTCTACATGGGGGTGTGCGCCGGCTTCGTGGTCAAGGCCGGGCGCTGGTCAGTCTATCACACGGGGGACACCGACGTTTTCTCGGACATGGCGCTGATACAGCGGTTGCATGCGCCCAATGTCGGCCTGGTTCCCATCGGCGGCCACTTCACCATGGATGCCCGTGGCGCCGCCCTTGCCTGCAACGAGTTCCTCGACCTCGAGGTGATTGTGCCCATGCACTACAAGACTTTCCCTGTGCTGGCCGGCGGTGCCGACGAATTCAAGCGCCTGGTCAAACGTGGCCGCGTTGAGATCCTGGAGCCCGGCGGCACGCTCAAGCTGTGAGGCGGCTGAACCGCTTTCGCTAGGCGCCGCGGCCGGCCAGGTCGAAGCCGTAGACGGGGCGGGGTTCGTAAAGCTCTTCGAGGCTTTTCATGTCGCCCTCGTCGAGCCGGATGTCGAGCGCGGCGACGGCATCCTCGACATAGCTTTCCTTGATGGCACCGACCACCGGGGCGGCGATGCCGGGTTTGGCCAGCATCCAGGCCAGGGCCACCTGAATGGCTTTGACGCCGTGGCGGGCCGCAACCTCCTCGACCCGTTCGGCGATGGCGAAATCGAGGTCGCGGTGAAACAGCTCCTGGGCCTTCTTGTCGGTCTGGGTGCGAAGCGATTCAGCCTTGCCCCGGCGATTGGCGAAGAAGCCCCGGGCCAGTGGGCTCCACGGCGTTAGGCCCACCCCTTCCTCGACGCAGAAGGGGATCATCTCGCGCTCCTCTTCCCGATAGAGCAGGTTATAGAGATTCTGCATCGAAACGAAGTTGGCCCAGCCGTTACGCTCGGCTGCGAAGCGCATCTTGGCGAACTGGAAGGCCGCCATGCTGGATGCCCCGAGGTAGCGGGCCTTGCCCGCCTTCACGACGTCGTTCAAGGCATCCATCGCCTCCTCGATCGGCGTTTCGGCGTCGTAGCGGTGAACGACGTAGAGATCGATGTAATCGGTCTTAAGACGCTTGAGGCTGGCATCGACGGATTCCATGATGTGCTTGCGGCTCAATCCCTCGTCGTTGGGGCCATCGCCCATACGGCCGCACACCTTAGTCGAAAGGACGATCTGGTCACGCGGCGCCAGTTCCTTCAGCAGCGTGCCGGTGATCTCCTCGCTCAAGCCGGTGCTGTAGCGATCGGCGGTGTCGAAATAGGTGATGCCAAGGTCGAGCGCTTTCTTGAACAGCGGTCTCGCCTCGGCCTCGCCGATGGCCCATGGCTGCCAGGCCGGGCTGCCGATCGCCGCGGTGCCGAAACAGATGCGGCTGACCTTGAGCCCCGACCTTCCCAGGTTCACGTATTGCATGGACACCCTCCGCGGATTGCTTCATTTTCGACGGCGCCGTACCGGTTGCCGGCGGGCCCATCATAAGCGTCCGGGGAACCGCCGGCCAACCGGAGTTTCCGCTTTCCCGAGGGGGCGGATTTGGAAGCCGAGGCGGGAAGGCACGTCACGATCATGACAACAGGAGGAACGCCGCTTTTCCGCTTGTCCCAGGCCAGGCAGGGCATCGCCTGGATGCTGCTGTCGGTCCTGGTGGCGGCCGGCATGGACGCCACCGCCAAGTATCTGACCCAGTTCTACCCGGTGCTGCAGATCGTCTGGGCGCGCTATACCTTCCAGGCGGTCGTCGTGGTGCTGGCCCTGGCGCCGCGCCTGCCGGCCCTGGCGCGCACCCAACGATTGGGGGTGCAACTGGCGCGTTCGGCGATGCTTCTGGGGGCCACGGTGACCTTCCTGTTCGGCCTCCAGAACATGCCGTTGACAGAGGCCAGTACCATCCTGTTCCTGGCGCCCCTGATCGTCACCGCGCTATCGGTACCGCTTCTGCGCGAACGGGTGGGGCCGCGCCGCTGGGTCGCGGTGTGTGCGGGCTTCGCGGGTGCGTTGATCATCATCCGGCCGGGCGGCGAGGCGTTCAACCTGTGGGCGGTTTTTCCGATGGCAACGGCGTTCCTCTACGCCCTTTACATGGTGACGACCCGCCATCTGAGTCGCACCGATTCGACCTTGACCACGCTGGTCTATACAGCCTCGGTCGGGGCGCTGGTCATGAGCGTGATCGTCCCCTTTGTGTGGACGCCGCTCGACACCAAGGGATGGCTGCTGCTGATCATGCTGGGGGGGATGGGCGGCGCCAACCACTTCGCCCTCATCCGGGCTTTCCGGGCGGCAGCGGCCGGGGTCGTCAGCCCCTTCGAGTACTCGCGGCTGATCTGGGCAACCCTGTTCGGTTACACCCTCTTCGGCAACCTGCCTGATGGATGGACGGTACTGGGTGCGGCGGTCATCGTCGGGGCTGGACTCTACATCTACCGCCGGGAGGCGAACGCCGCTGGAAGCGGTGTCCTCCCGGGCGACTGAACTGCCCTTTTCTCCGGCCCGTCAGCGGGCCTTTTCGTCTTCCTGCGATTGATTGAAGACGTCGTCGAAGCGGTGTGCGTTCTGGCGGAACAACTCAAGCAGTCGCGGATCGTAATGATCGGGGTGGGTTCGGTCGTCGCCTTCCAGGATGATCCGCACCACCTCGTCGTGAGCCAGCGCCGATTTGTAGGGGCGCTGGGAGCGGAGCGCATCGTAGACGTCGCAGATGGCGACGATGCGCGCGTTGATCGGGATGGCGTCGCCCTTGAGGTTGTTCGGATAGCCGCCGCCGTTCCAGCGCTCGTGGTGGCAAAGGGCAATTTCGGCGGCGCACTTCATGGTCGGCTGGTGGGACACCGAAAGGATGCGGTGGCCAATGGCGCAGTGGCTCTTGATGGTGTCGAATTCCTCGTCGGTCAGTCGGCCGGATTTCATCAGAATGCGGTCGGGGATGCCGATCTTGCCGACATCGTGAAGGGGGGCCGCCAGCTCGATCTGGTGGCGCTGTTCCTCGGACCAACCCAGCGCCTCCGCCAGGATGCCGGCGTAGACGCCGATGCGCGCGTTGTGCGCGCCGGTTTCGGTGTCCCGAAATTCGGCGGCGACCGCCAAGTGGCGGGCGGAATCCTCGTCGGCGGCGTCGAGCAGCCCGGCCAGGGTCTGCGCCTCCGTGGTCTTGCGGCGCACCTGGCTCATCAGCTCCTTCTGGGCCGAGCGTTGCGAGCGGTGGCGGTCGTAGCGCTCGCCCGCCTGCTGCACGACGTTGAACAGGTGCGTGAAGTCGACCGGCTTCAACAGGAAGTCGGAGGCGCCATGGCGCAGGGCGGCGATCGCCGAAGCGGTGTCGCCGTGTCCGGTCATGACCAGGAATTCAAGATCCGGCAGGTCCCGTTTGCGGACCTCGGCCAAGAGGTCGATCCCGGATCTTCCCGGCATCTTGAGGTCGGAAAGCACGACGCCGATGGACCCTTCTTCCTTCGTCAGGATGGCAAGCGCATCTTCCACGTTCGCCGCTTCGAGACACGAAAACCCTTTCAAGGCCAGATAGCCGACGACCGAGGAACGCACGATCGACTCGTCGTCGACCACCAGGACCTTGGCGGACGAAATGTGGCCTCCCGAAATCTGTTTCGGAGTGCTCGTTCGGGTGCTGACGAATTTCATTGCCTTACCATCATTGTCTGCTGGTTCGCCTGGCGTTCGATCGTCGGTGCCGGCTCTTCCTTGCTCCTCATGATTTGGCATCCAGGGTTCGACGGATGATCTGCCCGAGTTCGCTGGGCTCGATCGGTTTGCGAACCACTTCGTTGATGCCGACGGCTTTGCGTGCCATGGCCGAGGCCGGCGGCGCGTAGCCGGTACACAGAATGATCGGGATGTCGGGACGTAGTTCGCGCAGTTTGCGGGCCAAAACGTCCCCGGTCATGTTCGGCATGACCTGATCGGTGACGACGATGTCGAATTGATCCGCCATCGACTGGAAGACCGCCAGCGCGGCCGCCGGGCTGGTCAGGGCTTCCACTTTGTAACCGAAGTGTTCGAGGTAGGTTCCGATCGACTGCAGGACCATCCGTTCGTCGTCGACCAGCAGGATCCGCTCGGTGCCACCGAATTCGGTGCGGATCTTCTTCACGTCCTTGGTGGTCTCGACGCGGGCGCACGGCAGATAGATGCTGAAACTGGTTCCCTTCCCCGGCTCGCTCACCACTTCGATGCCGCCGCCATGGTCCTGCACGATGCCGTGGACGGCAGCCAGGCCAAGACCGGTTCCGGCGCCGACCGGCTTGGTGGTGAAGAAGGGATCGAAGGCGCGGGCCAGGGTATAGGTGTCCATGCCGGAGCCGGTATCGCCGACCCGGAGGCAGGCGTATTGCCCGGGCGCGAGGTCGTGTCCGGCGACGCCGATGGGTGCCGTCGTCGTGATGCTCTCGACGCCGATGGTGATGGCGCCCGACGTTTCGCCGATGGCGTCCGCGGCGTTGGAGCAGAGATTGAGCAGAACCTGATGGATCTGGGTCGGGTCGGCCATCACCGTCACGGCGTTTTCGGCGACATGCCACTGGATGGCGATGGTCGAGGGAATCGAGGCGTGGACGAGCTTCACGGCCTCGTCGACGATGGCGTTCAGGCTTACCGGCCTGAGATTGGCCTCGCGGCGCCGGCTGAAGGCGAGAAGCTGCTGGACGAGATCCTTGGCGCGGTCGGACGCGACCATGATCTGATCGAGGTTGAACTGAACGTCGGCATCGGGGTCCAGCTTCTCGATGGCGATCTGGCAATGGCCGAGGATGCCGGTCAGGATGTTGTTGAAGTCATGGGCGACGCCGCCGGCGAGCGTGCCCACCGCTTCCAGCTTCTGGGCGTGGCGAAGTTGTTCCTCCATCCGCCGTTTGTCGGTGGTGTCCTCGGCCACGCTGAGGAAATTGGTGATGTCGCCGGATGTATTGATGATCGGGCAGATGGCGGTGGAGGACCAGAACAACTCGCCGTTCTTGCGCCGGTTGCGCAGTTCGCCGTGCCATTCGCGCCCCGACATGATGGTGGTCCACATGTGGTCGAACTGCTCGGCATCGGTGTCTTCGGACTTGAGGAAGGCGGGGGTTTTGCCCAGCGTCTCGGCCGGCGTGAAGCCGGTTGTTTCGTAAAAGCGGGGGTTGGCATACTCGATGATGCCGTCGAGATCGGTGATCAGGATGGCGGCCGGGCTCTGTTCCACCGCCAGCGACAGTTTGCGCAGGTTTTCCTCGGCCTGGCGGCGCTCGGTGATGTCGATGGCGACGCCGACACAGCCGCGATATTCACCGTTGTTGCCAAGCATCGGCTGGAACCGGAGCGCGAAATAGCGGCCGGCGACAGACGCCGTGGCGTGAACGGTGGCGCCATGGCTGGCGCGATTTGCGGCATCGACGATTTCGGGATACTTGCCGTAGACGTCCGTGACGCTGCGCCCGACGACGTCGTCGGGCCGCCCGCCAGGGGTGCCCAACCCCATGCCCCGCGAGAGGGTGAACCGCCCTTCCGCATCCATCGCCCATAGGACGACGGGGGCCGCTGAAAGCACCGACTCCAGCGAGGCCTGGGCATCGCGCAGCGCCTCTTCGGTGCGGCGCAGGTCGGTGATGTCGACGGCGACCAACAGCGTGCTGCTGTCCGGGGTGCGGTGCTCGCGGATCTGCAGCCAGTCGGTGGTGCGCTGAAGCGTGAAGGGGCCGGCCGGATCGCGATGACGATCCAGGCGGTCCTGGATCCACGCTTCCCGCTGCTCGCCGGTACCATCGATGCGGCCGTTGGCGGCGGTCTGGCGAACCATGTCCTCGAAGCGAAGGCCCGGCTTCAGTTTGATCTCCGGGAGAATCTGCGACTGGTAGAGCTGATTCCACAGAACCAGCCGATCCTCGGCATCGAACAGCGCGAAGGAGACCGGCACCGTTTCGATGGCGTCGAGGAATTGCCGGCGGATCAGGGTTTCGCGCTCTTCGGCGGTGACGATGGCGGTGATGTCGTTGGCGGTGCCGCGATAGCCCAGGAACGCGCCGTCGGGGCCGAAGCGCGGCTTGCCGCTTACCCGGATGACATGCAGCCCTCCAACGCTATCCTTGATGGAATACTGGAAATCGCGGAAGGGATGGCGGCCGGCGAAGACTTCCTTGTGCGCCGCCAGGTCGGCCGGGTGGATGATCGGATCCCCGATGGTGAACGGCGATTGCCCGATGATTTCCTCGCGCGGCTTTCCCAGCAGGTCGAGGAACCGATCGGACACGAAGGTATAGTGGTTGTCCGGGCTGGTTTCCCACATCCAGTCCGAACTCGCCTCGGCGAAGTCCCGGAAGCGGTCCTCGCTGTCCCTAAGGGCCTGCTCGGCACGCTTTCTGACCGTGATGTCGTGGGCCACGCCCTCGATGCCTGCGATGTCGCCGTCCTCGTCGAAATAACGGCGCGCCGTGGTCAATGCCCACAATTCGGTGCCGTCCCGATGGCGAAGCATGACCTCGTAGCCGTCCAGCTTGCCGCCGTTCCTGTCCAACAGCGACATCAGGTCGGTCGGCGTTCCGGGATCGGCGAAGAATTCGGCAAAGTGGCGGCCCAGCATCGCTTCCGGCGAGAATCCGGTGAGGTCGGCGACCGAAGGCGACATCATGATGATCCGGCCGTCGCGATCGGTGCGAAAGAAGGTGTCGACCATGTTGTCGAGGATGCCGCGCAGGTCCCATTCCGACCAGCGCAAGGCCTCCTCGGCCCGCTTCCTCTCGGTAATGTTGGTGTGGGAGGCGCCGATGGCTGCGACCGACCCGTCGGGGCCGAGGATCGGGAATTTCACCACCATATCGGTTTGAGGCAGGCCGTCGACGCCGACCGACTCGTATTCGAATTCGGCGGGGCGTCCCGTCGCCAGCACTTCCTCGTCGTGATCGTTGAGGATAACGGCGGTTTCGCGGCGAAACAGGTCGAGCAGGGTCTTTCCCTCGGCCTTCTCGGCGCTCAGCCCGTGCTGACGTTCCCATTGCTTATTGACGAGCAGCAGCCGCCCCTTGGTGTCCTTGACGACGATGGCGGCGGGGGAGTTGTCGATGACTGCGCGGAAGCGGGCCTCGCTCTCGCGGAGCGCGCGCTCGACCTGGCGGTGGTCGTGACGCATGCGGGCCGCCTTCAATTCCCGGACAAGGGCGGGAACCAGCCGATCGAGACGGCTTCTTTCTATGCAGTCGTGAACGCCGTCCGCCACCAGTTCGGCTGCAGTGGAGGCATCGGCGGTGGTTGATATCAGGATGAACGGAACGTCCTTGCCGACTTCCTGATAGGTCTGAAAGACAGGGACGCCGCTGAATGGAGGATGATCGAAGTCGGCCACCACGGCGTCCCAATCACCTTCCGCGAGGGATTTGCGGAAAGCGTTTCGGCTGGTGACGCGGTGGATGGCCGGGACGAAGGGGCCTTTCTCCAGCACATGAAACAGTTCCTCCGCGTCGCCTTCCGATCCCCCCACCAGAAGAACGCTGATCGAACTGTTCATGTGTTTCGCCCCTACCGCACTATCCGTCGTCCTGCCGCGCGGGATGCGGTTGCGCCACTTCCTGGTCGAATCCAGGAAGCTAGTTCGACCTCGTTTCTCCCACCTCGAACAGCTTTTCGACGTTCAGCACGATAAGGAGCTGATTCTTGAGGCGATAGATGCCCTCCGAGAAATCGCGCCACAAGGGATCGATGGTGGCGGGATTCTTTTCGTACTTGTCACCCGGCACTTCCATGACCTCGCCGACGGCATCGATGAGCAGCGAGTAGAGGTTGCCGCCATGCTCGACGACGACGTTCATGCCCGGCTTGTTGTCCGGCCTGGGAGGAAGGGCCAAGCGCTTGCGCATGTCGATCACGGTGACGATGCGCCCGCGCAGGTTGATGGAGCCGGCAATCACCGGGTCGGCCAGGGGAACGCGTGCCACGTCACGCGGGCCCAGCACGTCCTGAACGGTCAGCACCGGGATGCCGAACCACTGCCCGGCGATGGTCAGCGTCACATACTCCCGCGTTTCGACGTCGCTAACCGATGAGGGGGTATCCTTTTGCGCCTCTTTGCGCACGGCCGCTCTGACGCTCATTGCACACCTCCCTGGCCCCGCAGGGCGTGTTGGGCGATCGCCTGGTCGACGGTTGCCACCAGTTCATCGCGGTTGAACTTCGCCACATACTCGTTAAAGCCGGCCGCCATGCCTTCGGCCATGTCACGCTCTCCGGCGTGGGTGGAAAGGGCGATCAACGGCAACGCCGACCACGGACCCTGGGCCCTAAGTTCGCGCGCCAGTTCGTAACCACTCATCCCCGGCATCTCGATGTCGCTGATGATGGCGTCGAATTCGGCCCCTTCGTCGCGGAGCTTCAACGCCGCCGCGGCGTCCTCAACCGTCACCACGTCGTATCCCGCGACCGAGAGTTGTGGCCGCATGAGATTGCGGAAGAATGGGCTGTCGTCGATCAGCAGCAAGCGTTGCCCCTTGCGCCCCTCTCCGGCCCTCGTCATGCCGCCGCCAGGCCGACCGAACCAGTCGCTGAAGGCGCGCGTCAGGTAGAAGGCGGTGTCGATGACGTCGGTCGCCTTGCCGGCCACAACGGCCGTTCCCACCAGGCCGGGCTCCTCGGCCTTCAGTTCGACCGAGATGCGGTCCTCGACGATGTCGATGATGTCGTCGACGACAAGGCCCATCGAACGGTCGCCCTCGGTGAACACGATGGTCGGCTGACGACCCGCAGCGGCCCACGTATGGCCGGGGTTGAACGGGACCAGCGGCATGATGTGGCCACGGTACTGCACCATGGGTACGCCGTGCGAATGCTCGACGCTGGCCAGGTCGATCTCTTCGAGCCGGGCTACCAGGGCCAAAGGCACCGCCTTCAGCTCCTCGTTGCCGGCGCGGAAGACCAGCAGCGACGTGACTTCTTCGTTGAAGGCAACGTGACGCTCGTCCATCTCGGTCGCGTCTTCGCGGGTCACCGTCACCGCGCTGGTCGTTGCCGCGATGCCGTTCGGATCGAGGATCATGATCACGCTGCCATCGCCCAGGATGGTGTTGCCCGAGAACATGGAGATCTCGCGCAGGATCGGCGATACCGGCTTGACGACGATTTCCTCGGTATCGAACACCCGGTCGACGATGACGCCAAAGCGGTAGGTGCCCACCTGGCAGACCACGATGAACTTCTCGTCGCGGACTAGGTCCGGCGCCTTGGCGCCGCCGTCCAGCCGCAGCAGATGGCTGAGCAGGACGAGCGGCAGCAACCGGTCGCGCAGACGCAGGACCGGCGCCTCGTTGATCAGTTCGATCGAGCTTTCCGAATGGGCCGAGGCGCGGACCAGTTCCAGCACGCTGATCTGCGGGATGGCGAACCGTTCGCCGCCGCACTCCACGATCAGCGCCGAGACGATGGCCAGGGTCAGCGGGATCTTGATGGTGAAGATCGACCCCGAGCCCTCTTTCGAGGAGAACTCGATGGTGCCGCCGATCTTCTCGATGTTCGAGCGCACAACGTCCATGCCGACGCCGCGTCCCGAGACGTTGGTGATCTTTTCCGCCGTCGAGAAGCCCGCTCGCATGATGAACTGATGGATCTGTTGTTCGGTCATGGCCTCGAGCTCGGCTTCGGTCGCCATGCCGGCGGCCAGCGCCTTCGCCCGGATCCGCTTGGTGTTGAGGCCGCGGCCGTCGTCGGAAATCTCGATGATGATGTGGCCGCCCTCGTGATAGGCGTTGAGCCGGATCAGGCCCTTCTCGGGTTTGCCCGCCTGGAGGCGGTCGGCCGGGCCTTCCAGCCCGTGATCGGCCGAGTTGCGCACCATGTGGGTCAGCGGGTCCTTGATCAGCTCCAGAACCTGGCGATCCAGTTCGGTGTCGGCGCCTATCATCTGGAGATCGATCTTCTTGCCCGATTCGACGGACAGATCGCGCACGATACGGGGCAGCTTCGACCAGGCGTTGCCGATTGGCTGCATGCGCGTTTTCATGACCCCTTCCTGAAGGTCCGACGTGATCAGGCTCAGGCGCTGCAACGGCACCTTGAATTCGCTATCGTCCTTGCCGCGGACCATCTGCAAAAGCTGGTTGCGTGTCAGCACAAGCTCGCTGACCAGCGTCATTAGGTTCTCAAGCAGGCCGACGCTGACCCGGATCGAATGCGAGGCGACCGCCGACTCCTTGGTCCCCTCCGCTTCCTTGCGCAGCCCGGAACCCGAGCCGGAGCGCTTGCCGACCGAGGCGCCGGAACCGGAGGCCCCGTCCTCGCTCTCGTCGACTTCATCGGCGCCGGCTGCTTCGATGACCGGCGTGGCGGCCGGTTTTTCGGCTGCCGCTGTTTGGGCTGTCTCCGCCATCCGTTCGGCTTCCATTGCCGCGCGCAACGCCTCGTCGGAGGCCGCCTTGATGCCAGCCGCCTCGGCTGCCGCGACTTCTTCCAGCAACTCCGCCGCCACCGGGAACCCGACGTCCGCGGTCGCCGGCGCGCTGGCTGCTTCCTTCTCCTTCTTGGCCTTCTTCTTGGCCGGAGCCGGAACAGGTGTGGCCGCCGCCCGGCCTTCCGCCATGGCGTTCAGCATCTGGATCAGGTCACCATCCTCGCCCTCGGGTTCGGTGCCGGTCTCCTCGAGCACTCCCAGCAATTCCTTGATGCGGTCGATCGAGGACAGGATCAGCGTCACCGAACCGGGTGTCACCTCCAGCGCGCCGTCCCGGAACTTGCCCAGTATGTTCTCCGCCGAATGGGCAACCGTTTCCAGCCTCGGCAGGCCGAGGAAGCCGCATGTCCCCTTGATCGTATGAACCAGCCGGAAAATATCCTGCAAGATTGCCGAATTCGACGGATCCCGCTCGAACTCAACCAGTTCAACGTCCAGGACCGACAAATTCTCGGACGTCTCCGTCAGAAAATCCGTCAATAAATCGTCCATCACTGCACTCCCTATCCCTCGGACCGGATTCCGGCGAGTCAACGTTTCCAATTCAATCGGCTTGTTGCCGTCAAACCTGCCGATCCCGATAACCTTGCCGTCGACGTGCGGACGGTCTGGCGGACCGGCGAGGCCCTGTTCTATCCCATCAGTACGATAAAGGCCGCACGTTTCGAAAGAATGTCTGTAACGCGGTTTTTGGTAACGGTTTGTCGCCCAAGTGTGACAGCCTGAAACAAATTCCGTTAAAAAACAGAAAATTCGCCATGCGGCATCTCCCATTCCGCCCGAGGGAGGGCGGAGTGGGCCGAGAAAAGCCTTGCGCGGCCCGCCCGTTGGCCGAAGGCCCCTGACTTGGCTGAGATCTGGCGGACCACTCCCCCGGCGGTGGCGCTCATGGCTTCGGATGATATCGGCATCTCGATTGCCACCGAAGAGACCCGGTTGACCGCGATGCCGACCGACGCTGCGAAGGCCTCGGCCAACTTCAGCATGGTCCGACGTTTCTCTTCCTCGGCGCAGCGTTCGACTTCGGCCTGTTCCCGGCGTACCCGGGCTATTTCGATTTTGCTGTCGCGGAATCGACGGAGCGCGGTGGCGACCGGACCGAATTCATCGTGCCGGTCGGGGCTGAGTAAGAACGGACGAGCGGTATCGTCGCCGCTCACCGTTTCTACATCTCTGGCCAGAGCGATGAAACTGCGCGCCAGGGTGAGAAACAGGAAAATGCTGCCGGCCAGGGCCACCACGCCGCTCAACGCCCCCAGGCCGATCAGCAGCGGTACCGTCGGATCGGCGACTGTCGTCGATCCCTGCTCGTAGATCTCGATTTTGGTCTGTTGCGATTGCAGAGACCAAACGGCCGTTCCAATGGTTATGGCGAAGATCACGAGAATTGCGCTCAACACGACGAGCGTCTTGGTTTTGATTGTCATGGCATTCCCCATCGGCTGGCAAATTCGGCAGGATGACTATCTCCCCGGTTGGGTTTCGCAAGGATGTCAAACGGGACTATTTTTGTGATAAATTGTCACAGGGCCATAACGGGTTGAAATAAAGCCCGTTTTGGAAGGAATGGATAGGAGAAGGGCGGCCCGCCGGGGCCGCCCTTATTGTTGATCCCCGGGGGGGGGGGGAACCATTCGCGTGGGATCAGGCCGCGCGCACGTTGGCCAGGAACTTGTCGACTTCGGCGCGCAGCGTTTCGGACTGGCGGGACAGGTCGGCTGCCGTCGACTGGATCTGGATGGCTGCCGCCCCGGTGTCATTGGCCGCTTGGCTGACGCCCGAGATGTTCGAGCTGACCTCGTGGGTACCGGCCGCCGCCTGTTCGACATTGCGGGCGATCTCCTGGGTCGCCGCGCCCTGTTCCTCGACCGCCGAGGCCACCCCCGAGTTGACCTCATTGATCTTGGAGATGGTCTTGGTGATCGAGTCGATGGCTGCCACCGCTTCCTGGGTCGCCGCCTGGATGCCGGCGATCTGGGCGCCGATC
>JACZKS010000086.1 GCA_014859895.1 Rhodospirillales bacterium | reverse complement strand
CTTCACTTCGCTGGCAACGACCGCGAAGCCCTTGCCGGCATCCCCGGCCCGCGCCGCCTCGATGGTGGCATTGAGCGCCAGCAGGTTGGTCTGTTCGGCGATGTCGGTGATCAGCGCCACCACTTCGCCGATCTTGTTGGCGGCCTGGGCCAGGCCCTGAACCTTGACGTTGGTCTGTTCGGCCTCGCTCACCGCCGCGGCGGCGATCTGAGAAGCCTGCGTCACCTGCCGGCTGATCTCGGAGATCGAACTCGACAGTTCCTCGGCCGCCGAGGCCACGGTCTCGACATTGGCCGAGGCCTGTTCGGAAGCGGCGGCCACGGCGGAGGCCTGACGGGTCGTTTCCTCGGCCGTGGCGCTCATCGCCTCGGACGATGACTGCATCTCGGTCGCCGCCGAAGACACTTGGTTGACCACGGTGCCGACCGAGGCTTCGAAGTCGGAGGCCAGTTTCAACACAGCTTGGCGTTTTTCCTGCTCGGCCCTGCGTTCGGCTTCCACCTGCGCTTCGCGCATGCGGTCCATCTCGAGGGTCTTTTCCAGGAACACGTCCATGGCCCGCGACAGGTCGCCGATCTCGTTCTTTTGGTCGGTGAACTGGACCTTGATCGACTTGTCGCCCTCGGCCAACTTCTGCATGTTGGTGGCGATGTAGGTGATCGGCCTGGTGATGCCGCGGCTGATGACCAGCGAGCCGCCGCCGACCAGAAGGAGGATGACCAGGGCGACACCGCCCACAACCCACAGGACTTCCATGAAGATGGCGTCGACGTCGTCGACATAAATGCCCGACGCCACGAACCAATTCCAGTCGGCAAAGGGTTTGACGTAGGTGATCTTGGGCGACGCCTTCTGTTCGCCGGGCCTCGGATAGGAATACTCGACGAAGCCGCCGCCCTTCTTGGCGACGGAGATCATCTCGGCATTGAACGGCTTGCCGTTGGCGTCGACATCGCCCCTTCTGTCCGTGCCGATAAGCTTCGCATTGATCGGGTGCATGGCGATGACGCCGTCGAAGTTGGTGATCCAGAAATACTCGTTGTTGCCATAGCGCATGGCGGCGATCACCTTTTTCGCCATCTCCTGGGCGTCGGCGCGGCCCATGCGGCCGGCCTTTTCTTCCCCGGCATAGTATTCAAGGGCGCCGAAGGCGGTTTCCACCACATGCTGGGTCTTGATCTGGCGGTCCTCGAACAGATAGGCGCGGATCTCGGTAAGCGAATAGCTGCCGACGCCGGCGATGCCGACAATGGTTCCGGCGACGATCAGCAGAAGCCGCGACCCAATTTTGAGCTTATCCAGGAACATGGTGTGCTTCCTCATGCGCGCAAGGGCGTCTATCGCTCTGGTGAAAGCTTAAGCTACGCATTTCGCATTAGGCTTTCGCCGGAGCTTAACGGGTTGTGAGAAGGCCAGTATGGGCGAGGCATCGTTTCCCCTGGATTACAAATCAGATGTTTTTTGTGGTAAATTGTCACAAGATGATTACAGGTTGAAATATTCGAAAATCGAGGAAGGTAAGCAGACAGAAAAATGGGCGGCCCGGTGGGGCCGCCCTAAACGTCAAACGTCCGTTAGGCGCGAAGCTCGCGGGGATCAGGCTGCCCGCACGTTGGCCAGGAACTTGTCGACTTCGGCGCGCAGCGTTTCGGACTGGCGGGACAGGTCGGCCGCCGTCGACTGGATCTGGATGGCTGCCGCCCCGGTGTCATTGGCCGCTGAACTTACGCCGGAGATGTTGTTGGAAACCTCCTGGGTGCCCGCCGCCGCTTGCTCGACATTCCTGGCGATCTCCTGAGTGGCTGCCCCTTGTTCCTCGACCGCCGAGGCGACGCCGGAGTTGACCTCGTTGATCTTGGAGATGGTCTTGGTGATCTCCTCGATGGCGGCCACTGCTTCACGGGTCGCCGACTGAATACCGGTGATCTGGGCGCCGATCTCGTCGGTAGCCTTGGCCGTCTGGTTGGCGAGGTTCTTCACTTCCGAAGCCACCACCGCGAAACCTTTGCCGGCGTCCCCGGCCCGCGCCGCCTCGATGGTGGCGTTCAAGGCCAGCAGGTTGGTCTGCTCGGCGATGTCGGTGATCAGGGCCACCACTTCGCCGATCTTGTTGGCGGCCTGGGCCAGGCCCTGGACCTTGACGTTGGCGCGTTCCGCCTCGGTCACCGCGGCGGATGCGATCTGGGAAGCCTGCGTCACCTGCCGGCTGATCTCGGAAATCGAACTCGCCAGTTCCTCGGAAGCCGAGGCGACGGTTTGAACGTTGGCCGAGGCCTGTTCGGAGGCCGCCGCTACCGCCGCTGCTTGGCGCGTCGTCTCTTCGGCCGTCGCCCCCATCGCCTCGGAAGAAGACTGCATTTCGGTTGCCGCCGAGGAGACCTGGTTCACCACGTGGCCCACCGAGTTTTCGAAGGCATCGGCAAGCTTCAGCATGGCTTGACGCTTTTCCTCTTCGGTCCGGCGCTCGGTTTCCACCTGCTCTTCGCGCATGCGTTCCATCTCGATGGTCTTTTCGAGGAAGACGTCCATGCTCCGCGACAGGTCGCCGATCTCGTTCTTCTGGTCGGTGAACTGGACCTTGATCGACTTGTCGCCTTCGGCCAGGCGCTGCATGTTGGTGGCGATGTAGGTAAGGGGCTTGGTGATGCCGCGGCTGATGACGATGGAGCCGCCGCCGACCAGCAGGAGAATGACCAGGGCAACGCCGCCGACCACGGTCAGCACATCCATGAAGATGGCATCGACGTCGTCGATGTAAATGCCGGAACCGACGATCCACTGCCACGGTGCGAACGCCTTGACGTACGAAATTTTTTGAACCGGCGCCTTAGAACCTGGCTTTGGCCACATGTATTCGATGTCGCCATCGCCGTCCTTTTTGGCAGCGGCAACCATTTCTTCGAAGAACTTGATGCCGTTCGGGTCGGTAACTCCATTCAAGGATTTGCCGTTCATCTCGGGCTGGATCGGATGCAGGAGCATCACGTTGTCGTAGGACTGGATCCAGAAGTATTCCTTGCCGTGGTCGTAGCGCAGACTGCCAACCGCGGCGAGAGCCATCTTCTGAGCGGCCTCACGGGTCACCGCGCCTGACTTTTCCAGGGACTGGTAGTATTCCAGGAGAGTTTCCACCACGTGAACCACGTGCTCGGTCTTGATCTGGCGATCCTCGAACAGGTTCGCCCGAATCTCCTTCAGCGAATAACCGCCGACGCCGGCGATACCGATGACGGTTCCTGCAACAATCAGCAGAAGCCGCGACCCGATCTTGAGCTTGTCCAGGAACATTTCATCCTCATTCGTTTCTGTGGTTCGTAACGCTCGTTTGCAGGATGAAGTATCCGTGATGTCGTGTAGCGGCAGCATGTCAAACACAGAAAATTTGGTAACAAATTGTAAAGAAGTGATGACAATTTAGAATGTCCGGCCCATTGGAATTCAGGGAATCGAAGTTTTATTTCAAAGGGCTTCGCGAATTGAAATTTGGTCGCATTTTGCAAAGAAAGGGGCGGCCCCCAATGGAGCCGCCCCTGGCAGGGTCGAACGGGAGTATGGGTCAGGCGGAGCGCACGTTGGCTAGGAACTTGTCGACCTCGACGCGAAGTGTCTCCGACTGCTGCGACAGTTCGCCGGCCGCTTGGTTGATCTGCCCGGCTGCCGTGCCGGTTTCGTTGGCGGCTTGGCTGACGCCGCCGATGTTGGCGGACACCTCCTGGGTGCCCGCCGCCGCCTGCTCGACGTTGCGCGCGATCTCCTGCGTCGCCGCGCCCTGTTCCTCGACCGCCGAGGCCACCCCCGAGTTGACCTCATTGATCTTGGAGATGGTCTTGGTGATCGAGTCGATGGCTGCCACCGCTTCCTGGGTCGCCGCCTGGATGCCGGCGATCTGGGCGCCGATC
>JACZKS010000085.1 GCA_014859895.1 Rhodospirillales bacterium | reverse complement strand
TCTTTACCATTTTCAGCAGGTTGCCGCCATTGCCCGAAGCCGGGGCGAATTCGACAACGTCCATGGTTTCCTGCATCAGATGGGTGCCGAGGCCGCCAGGCCGCACCTGGTCGAGGTCGCGGGGTTTGATCTGCCCGGGATCGACCGTCTCGGCGAAATCGCGCAGCAGAACGATCAGGTCGTCACCGTCGCGGCGGATCTCGAGCGTGATCTGGCCATCGGGATCACCGCCGTAAGCATGGCGAATGATGTTCTGGCAGGCCTCGTCGACCGCCATCACGCAGTCCCGCGCCGCCTCCTCCGGATAGCCCGCGTCCTCAAGCACTGTCGTGATCGCCTCGCGGACCCCCTTGAGTTCGGGGGGGCGCGATGGGAAGGCCAGGCGGAGCAAGCCTTCGCCTACCGACTGGCTGGCCGGACCGCCGTCATTGATGGCCAGCAGCGTCAAGTCGTCGCGCAGCGGCCGGCTCGACCGGTGCAAGCGGGCGATCACCGCGTGGAGGCGGTCGGCAACCGGCATCTGCGAAGAGGTCTCCAGAATGCCCTTCAGCCCCTCGACACCCAGGGTCTTCTCGTCCTCGACAAAGCCTTCGGTAACGCCGTCGCTGAACAGGTAGAGGGTGCCCCCGTTGAGAAGCAGCTCGGTTTCCGGATAGCCGTCGGGTCCCGGCAGCGGCAGGATACCCAACGGCGGCGCCTCGGCCGGCAGAGCCCGATAGCGGCCGTCGGGGTCGCGGCAGAGCGGCGGCTCGTGGCCGGCGTTGGCCAGCCGCACCCGGCCGGTGCCCGGATCGAACACGCCACCGACCATGGTGACGAACATGCCCCGCGTCGACGTCTCGCAGATCTCGCGGTTGATGGTGGCGAGCAGCCGTCCCGGCGACTGACCCGTCTTGCCCAGGCAGCGGAACAGGCTGGCCGTCTTGGCCATCATCAGCGCGGCGTTCATGCCCTTGCCCGAAACGTCGCCCAGCGCGAAGCAGATGGCGCCGTCCTCGCGCTCGAAGAAGTCGAAGAAGTCGCCGGACACCATGCGGGCCGGCACGTTGACGCCATGCACCGGAAAGGGCTCGGGCCGGGCCTGCGGCAGCAGGCTGCGCTGGATCTCGGTGGCCAATTCCAGCTCGTGGCGGACCCGCTCCTGCTCGACCAGGGCTTCGGCCTGCCGGGCGTTGACGATGGCCAATGCCGCCGACGAGCTCAGACCCTGAAGGATGGCGAGGTCGTTCACGTCGAAGAGCCCGTCGCCACCCCGCTTGTTGACCAGCTCGATGGCGCCGATCCGCTCGTCCCTGACCGACATCGGGGCGCACAGGATGGAGCGGGTGGTGAACCCGGTCTGGCCATCCACCGCCCGGTGAAAGTCGGGGTCCTCGGAAGCGTCGCGGACGATGCACCCGGCATTGGCCTGCACCGAGCGGCCGACGATCCCCTGGCTGGCGTCAAGCACCAGGCCGATGATTTCCACGGCCCCGCAACAGGCGTAGCAGCGCAGCTTGCCGCCCGTCTCGTCCAGCAGGAAAAGGGCGCCGCCTTCGGCGTCGAGGTATTGGGTAATGCGCTCGACGGCCTTGGCCAGCGTCGCCGCCAGATTGCGGCTCGACGCGAAATCCGCTCCCATCAGAGCCAGCAACTCCAGGTGATCGGCGCCGGACTTGCCGGGCCGGGCCACAAGGTCATCGAGGGATTGCCGGGCGCCCATGCGGCGACTATGCCCCGAATCGCCCCGCCGGGCAAACCCGGGCGTGGCTTGACCGGCGATGCCGGGCCCGGCTAGCCTTACAGGCGGAGGAAGCGATGCCACAGGGTCTTCGCCAACGGGTTCGCGACTGGGTCTTTCGGCCATGGCTGGACTGGGCGCAGGTCGAGGTGACGACCGCGTGCAACGCTCGTTGCGTCTATTGCCCTACCGCCACTCTAGGCGCGGCATGGCCGCGCCGCCACATGTCGCTGGCCGATTTTAAGCGCATCCTGCCCATGCTTGCGCGCTCCGCCCGGCCATCAGCCTGGGCCCAGCCGCTCCTGCATTTGCAGGGCTGGGGCGAGCCACTGCTCAACCCCGACTTTCTGGCCATCGTCGCCGCCGCTAAGGGCGCGGGCCTCAGGATCGGCACCACGTCGAACGCCATGGCACTGGATTCCGAAATGGCGGCCCACCTTGTTGCTGCCAGCGTCGACGTCCTTTCACTGTCGGTCGCCGGCATCGATAGCCGCAACGACGCCATCCGCCGGGGCACCCGCCTGGGGCGGGTGTTAGAGGCCCTGGCCGCGCTCGACCACCATAAGAAGGAAACGGGCAGCGCCACGCCGTCGCTTCACATTGCCTACATGCTGCTGACGTCGGGCCTGGGCGACGTCGAGCGCATCCCCGAAACTTTCGCCGGCCGCGGCATCGACCAGATCGTGATCAGCACCCTGGGCTTCGTCGCCGACGAAAAGCTCCGTCCCGAGGCCATCGTCCCGCAAACGGAAGCCGAGTACGCGGCTCTGGAAAAGCGCCTCGGCCGGGTAGCCGAGTCGGCCGCCGGCATGGGAATCGAGCTTCACTATCGAATCCCGCCGCCGCCCGGCCGGCGGCCCGAGCTTTGCGCCGAGAACGTCCAGGCAGCAATGATCGTCACCGTCGACGGCCAGATTACGCCCTGCATGTTCAGCCGCTTCGACGAGACGCCCTTCGTCTTTGGCGATCTCGCCCGCCAATCATTGTCGGAGATCTGGTGGAGCGATCCCTACCTCAGGTTCCGCCGTTCGTTCTGGGACGGGGCGCCGCCGCCCCGCTGCCTCGCCTGCGATAAGCTGGACCGGCTCTGACTTGTGGGGCGGCGGCGGGGCGATTATGTAGGAGCCCATGCGCCATTCCCCCTATCAATCCCTGGAAAACCGATTCCGCCGCCTGTTCGCTCTGCGCGATGCCGAGGCCTTCCTGACCTGGGACCTGGCGGCCATGATGCCGCCCGGCGGCGCCGACAGCCGCGCCGAACAGTTGGCCCAGCTTCGTGCCGTCCAGCACAATCTGTTGACCGCGCCCGACATGGGCGAGTTGATCGAAACCGCGGACGGCGGTGCCCTGACGCCCGACGAAGCCGCCAACTTGCGCGAGATGCGGGTCCAATGGCGGCGCGCCACTGCCCTGCCCGAGGATATGGTGACCGAACTGTCGCGGGCCAACTCAGCCTGCGAAACGGCATGGCGTACCGCCCGGCCAGCCAGTGATTTCGCCGCCATCCTGCCCCACCTGGAACGGGTGTTGGCACGCATCCGCGAGAAGGCAAAGGTCCTTTCCCAGGCGCTCTACCTCGCTCCTTACGACGCCCTGCTCGACGCCTACGAGCCGGGCGGCCGGGCGGCCGACATCGATGCCGTCTTTGACGATCTGGTCGCCTTCCTGCCGGGTTTTCTTGACGAGGTTCTGGCCCATCAGGCGGTCGAGCCCGCGGTAATCCGCCCGCAAGGCCCCTTCGCCGTCGAGACGCAACGCCAGGTCGGGCTCGGCTTCATGGAACAGTTGGGCTTCGACTTCGAACGCGGGCGGCTGGACATCAGCCTGCACCCCTTCTGCGGCGGCAGCCACGAGGATGTGCGCATCACCACCCGCTACAACGAGGACGATTTCACGTCGAGCCTGATGGGCGTGCTGCACGAAACCGGCCATGCCCTGTACGAGCAGGGCCTGCCCCGGAAATGGCGCGACCAGCCGGCCGGCGACGCGCGCGGCATGAGCGTGCACGAAAGCCAGTCCCTGATGATCGAGATGCAGGTCTGCCGCTCCGCCCCTTTCCTTAGGCACGCCGCGCCGATCCTGGCCGAGGCCTTCGGCGGCGAGGGGCCGGCCTGGAACGCCGACAACCTGGTCCGCCTGTTCACCCGGGTCAAGCCCGGCTTCATCCGGGTCGACGCCGACGAGGTCACCTACCCCGCCCACGTCATCCTGCGCTATCGCCTGGAGAAGGCCATGGTCGAAGGAACGATGGAAGCCAGCGACCTGCCGACGGCGTGGAACGAGGGGATGCAGACGCTGTTGGGCATCACGCCGCCCGACGATCGGCGCGGCTGCCTACAGGATGTCCACTGGTACGATGGCGCCTGGGGTTATTTCCCGACCTATACGCTGGGCGCCATGACCGCCGCGCAACTGTTCGCCGCCGCGAAGCGGGCCGACGCCGCCATCGAGCCCGGCATCGCCCGGGGCGATTTCGCCCCGCTACTGAACTGGCTGCGCGCCAACGTCCATGGCAAGGGATCGCTGCTGACCACGCGCGATCTGCTGACCGAGGCGACGGGACGGCCGCTCGACGCGGCGCCGTTCAAGGCCCACTTACGGGCCCGTTACCTGACCTAACGATTTCGACGGAAGGAAGAAGGATCAGGCGGCGATCCGCATGCCCGGGCGGATGTGCCAGGCGCCAACCACCTCGCTGCGGGGAATGGCCCTAAGCACCGCGGCGCAGTCGATCTCGCTTTCGAGAAAGACGACGAGACCCTTGATGCCGGCGAAGTAATAGGACTTGTAGGCCGTGGCTCCCGCCACCGCGGCGCCGCTCACCAGCCCCATGTGCCGGTCGTAATCGCCGCGCGCCCGACCGAGAAACTGGATTTCATAGCTGAACATGGGCCGCTGCCGCCTCGTCGAATCGTTTCGTTGACGATGAAGGGCCGGTGCGCCTCGGCCAAGTTCCCGCCTCAAAGGCACGGACTGCACTAGCGACCATAGTGGAAAAAAAAGGTTTCCAAATCGTTTACGCCTGAGGAATCGTCTTCACTATTTCACGGCGTGATCGGGAAGGATGCCCCGTTCGCCGGCCAGTTGGATGGCGTGGCGGGCCACCCGCTCGACGTCAAGGCTGGCTGCCGCGCCGGCCGTGGCGATCTCGTCGGGCGTGAACCATCCCACTTCGAGCGCGTCATCGCCGGCTCGGGGCGTTCCCGCCTTCCAGCGGCACAGGACGGCGATGAGGACATAGTGGTAACGCAGGATTCCCGCAGCATCGCGGTCGACCACGTCGAGGGCCGAGAAGATGTCGAGGGCTTCGCCGACAAGCCCCGTTTCCTCGGCAAGCTCGCGCACGGCGGCCTCGGCGATCCCCTCGCCGGGCTCGATGCGGCCGCCGGGATAGCCCCAGCGGCCCTGATCGGGTGGATTGGCCCGGCGCACCAGAAGGACGCGGCCGTCGTGGACGATGGCGGCGATGGTGGCTGGCGTGGGTCTGGCGCTCATGTCCCCATTATGGGAGGGATCGGGTCGCGGATGAAGCCCCCTCGCCGCTTGCCGGGGCCGGCGGCGGAGGATAGGCTAGGCGCCCTTTGGCAGCCCTGGTTTCCGGGAGATCATTCGTGAAATACGTCAGCACCCGGGGTAAGGCCCCCATTCTTCCGTTCGACGACGTCCTGCTGGCCGGCCTGGCCCGCGACGGCGGCCTCTACGTACCCGAAACCTGGCCGCGCTGGACGCGCCAGCAGATCCGGGCGCTGCGCGGTCTCTCGTACGCCGAGTTGACCATCGAGGTCATCCGTCCATTTATCGGCGGATGCATTCCGGACGCCGCGCTCGCCGGGATCGTCGCCGATGCCTACGCCGGGTTCGGCCATCCGGCGGTGGCGCCCTTAAAGCAGATGGGCGGCGATCGCTGGGTGCTGGAGCTGTTCCATGGGCCGACGCTTTCGTTCAAGGATTACGCGTTGCAGGTGGTCGGCCGCCTGTTCGACTACGTACTGAAGGCCAAGGGCCAGCGCGTCACCATCGTCGGCGCCACCTCGGGCGATACCGGGTCGGCCGCCATCGAGGCCTGCCGCGACCGCGAGGCGGTCGACATCTTCATCCTGCATCCCAAGGGCCGGGTTTCCGACGTCCAGCGCCGCCAAATGACGACGGTGCCTTCGGCCAACGTGCACAACATCGCCGTCGAGGGCACCTTCGACGACTGCCAGGATCTGGTGAAGGCGATGTTCAACGATGCCGCCTTTCGCGACCGTTTCAACCTGTCGGCCGTCAACTCCATCAACTGGGCCCGCATCATGGTCCAGATCGCCTACTACTTCGCCGCCGCCGTGGCCCTGGGCGCGCCGGACCGGGCGATCACCTTCGCCGTCCCCACAGGTAATTTCGGCAACGTCTTCGCCGGCTACGGGGCGCGCCGCATGGGGCTGCCCATCCCCAAGCTGATCATCGGGTCCAACAGCAACGACATCCTGACCCGCTATTTCATCGGCGGCACGATGGAAACGGCACCCGTCGTCCCCACCTTGAGCCCCAGCATGGACATCCAAATCTCTTCCAATTTCGAGCGCCTGCTGTTCGAGTTCTATGGCCGCGACGGCGCCCGCCTGGCTCCGGTCATGGAACGGTTCCGCGCCAAGGGAAACGTCTCCTTCGGCCGCGGCCGCTGGGAGCGCATGCGCAAGATCTTCGAGGGCACTCGGCTCGACGACGCCGGCACCCGCGACGAGATCCGCCGGGTCTACCGGGAGACCGGGGAAATGCTCGATCCGCACAGCATCATCGGCCTCGTTGCCGGCGAGCGGCTGCGCACCGCCGACGGCTCCGCCCTGGTCGCGGTGGCCACCGCCCATCCCGCCAAGTTCCCGGCTGCCGTCGAGGAGGCGACCGGGGTCAGGCCGGGCCTGCCGCCCCGGCTGGCCGACCTGTTCGAGCGGCGCGAACGCTACGACATCCTGCCGGCTGACATCGGCGCCATGAAGGATTTCGTGACGGGCCGCATGGCCCGGAAGGTCGCCAACGCATGACCATCGAAGTCACCCGGCTGGAAAACGGCCTGACGGTTGCCACCGATGCCATGGATTCGGTCGAGACCGCCTCGGTGGGCGTGTGGGTCACCGCCGGCACCCGCGACGAGCGGCCCGAGATCAACGGCGTGTCGCACCTTCTGGAGCACATGGCCTTCAAGGGCACCCGGCGGCGCAGCGCCCAGGCCATCGCCGAGGAGATCGAGGCCGTCGGCGGGCACCTGAACGCCTATACGTCCCGCGAGCACACCGCCTATTACGCCAAGGTGCTGAAGGACGACCTGCCGCTGGCCATCGACATCATCGCCGACATCCTGCAGAACGCCACGCTGGACGCCGACGAACTGGCCCGCGAGCGCACCGTCATCATTCAGGAGATTTCGCAGACCCTCGACACTCCGGACGATGTGATTTTCGACCATTTCCAGCAGACCGCCTTCCCCGACCAAGCGATCGGGCGGCCCGTCATGGGCTCGGCCGAACTCATCCGCGACATGCCGCGCACCGCCATCGTGGATTACATGCGCGGCCATTACAGCGGCTCGGGCATGGTGCTGTCGGCGGCCGGGCGGGTCGATCACGAGACCGTGGTGCGCCTCGGGCGCGAGGCCTTCGGGGCGTTGCCGGCCGGTGCTGCCCATTCGCGCGAGGGGGCAAGCTACGTCGGCGGCGACTTCCGGGAGGCCAAGGACCTGGAGCAGGTTCACGTCGTGCTCGGATTGGCCGGCGTATCTTACGAGGACGACGATTTCTACACCGTCTCCGTACTGTCGACACTTCTGGGCGGCGGCATGTCGTCGCGGCTGTTCCAGGAGGTCCGCGAGAAGCGCGGCCTCGTCTATACCATCCAGTCGTTCCATTCCTCCTATTCCGACGGCGGCCTGTTCGGCATCTACGCCGGCACCGGCGAGGGCGAGGTGGCCCAGGTAATGCCGGTGATCTGCGAGGAGGTCTGCAAGGTCTGCGAGAGCGTCACCGGCGAGGAGGTCGACCGCGCCCGCGCGCAACTCAAGGCCAGCCTGCTGATGGCGCTGGAAAGTACGTCGTCCAGGGCCGAACAACTGGCCCGCCAGCTGATGGTGTTCGGCCGGCCGGTGCCGGTGGCCGAGACCATCGAGCGGGTCGAGGCCGTAGACGGCGCGGCGGTGATCCGTACCGCCCGCCGACTGATCGCCAGCCACCCGACCTTCGCCACCCTGGGACGCATCGCCAAGGTCGAATCCTACGAGAAGATCGCCAAACGCCTAGCTTGAGCAGCCTTCCTTCGACCTTCGTGGGGGTCCGCCTTATGCGTGCCCGGCGGAATCCGACAGCATGCGGGGGTCGATGCCGAGCTTCGCCATCGCCATTTCCCACTTGTCTTCCACATTGCCGGCGCCGAACACCAGGTCGTCGTCGGCGGCGACGTGCAGCCAGCCGTTGGCCTTGATCTCGTCGTCCAACTGGCCCGGTCCCCAGCCGGCGTAACCCAGCGCCAGGAGAGAATGGCGCGGGCCGCTGCCGATGGCAATCGCCTTCAAGATGTCGACGGTGGCGGTCAGCGCCACCTGTTCGTCGACGACCAGGGTGGCGTCGCGCCGGTAGTCCGGCGAATGCAGCACGAACCCGCGGCTCGACTCGACGGGACCGCCGAAATGGATCTTGATCTGATCGCCGATGCCGACGCTTTCGATGCCGAGCTGGGCCAAAAGATCGGGGAAGCTCAACGATTCGATCAGCTTGTTGACGACCAATCCCATCGCCCCGTCGGCATTGTGGGCGCACATATAGATCACGGTCTTGGCGAACCGCGGGTCCATCATGCCGGGCATGGCGACCAGAAGCTGGCCGGCGAGATAGGGTTTGTCTTTTGCTGCGACAGCCATCGATCCTTAGCTCTGTCAGCGGTTGTCGAACGCCCCTGCGGGAGCGATGGAATGTTCTTTATTTTGACATAGGGGCCCCGGCGGGGAAAGCCGTTCCGTGCCACTTTTCGCGGCTAACACCATTGAGTGATCGCGTTCGTATCATCCTTAAAAATCGTCAATGAGACGCCATCTATTGGTCGGCATCGGCGCTTTGCCGGCGCCACGTCCACGGTTTTGCAGCGAAAGGAAACGAAGCCATGGTCATGAAACCGCGCAGCGACGCCCACGAGCGCAAGCATATCGCCGCCCATGAACAGGAGTTCAAGATCTCGGTCCGCCGCAATCGCCTGCTGGGCCGGTGGGCGGCCACCAGAATGGGCCTTAGCGGTGAGGCCGCCGAGGCCTACGTCCGCGAGGTCGTGGCCTCCGACCTTGAGGCGCCCGGAGAGGAAGACGTGCGACGCAAGCTTCTGGACGACTTCTCGAACAAGGGTATTATCGTCACGGAAAGTGAACTCGCCCACCAGATGGCCTCCCTATTCGATGAAGCCCGCTCCCAGGTCGCCAAAGACAACACATGAGCCTTCACCACCCCGGCCGACGCCGGCGATGATTCGCCGACGTCGGGTACTCGTCGCCGCCCTCCTCCTTGCCGGTGCCTCGATCGCGCCGGCCAACGCCGCGCCGCCGGCTTCGCAGTGGGCCGAGACCGAGCAGACGGCGGTTCGTCTGATCGCCGCGACCGAGGCGGTCGGCACCACTGAAACCATTCCGCTCGGTCTTGAGTTCCGCCTGGAAAAGGACTGGAAGATCTATTGGCGCTCACCCGGCGACGCCGGGTTTCCGCCGCGCCCCGACTGGTCGGGATCGGAGAACCTTTCCGAGGCCAAGTTGAGTTGGCCGGTGCCGGCGCGCTTTTCGGTGCTGGGCCTGGAAACCCTAGGCTACGAGGATGCCGTCGTGCTGCCGATCGCCGCACGCCTGGAGCGGCCGGGCCAATCGGTGCGCCTCAGGGCCAGCGTCGACTACCTGACCTGCAAGGAGATCTGCATCCCCTATACGGCCGAACTGGCGCTGGACCTGCCGCGCGGAGAAGCCGGGCCCAGCCCCTTCGCCCACCTGATCAACCGTTTCGCGGTGCGCGTTCCCGGCAACGGCGCCGCCCACGGGCTGTCGATTCAGCGGGTCGAGGCATTGGGCGCGGGCTCCACCGCCGCCCTGCGCGTCGTCGCCTCGTCGGCATCACCCTTCAGCGCCCCCGACGTCTTCGTCGAAGGACCGCCCGAGCTGGTGTTCAATCGCCCGGACGTCCTGCTCGAACAGGCCGGCCGCGTCGCGGTCGCTACCCTGGGCGTCCACGGGCTCGACCGCCTCAAGCTGCCGCTCACCGCCTTGCCGTTGACCGTCACCCTGGCCGACGGGCCGCGCGGCGCCGAACGCACCGTCGTTCCCGTCGCCGCCACCGGGGGAGGCAAGGCGTCGCTCGCCGTGATCCTCGGGCTGGCCCTGCTGGGGGGGCTCATCCTCAACCTGATGCCCTGCGTCCTGCCGGTGCTGTCGATCAAGCTGCTGGGCGTCGTCAGCCACGGCGGCCGGGCGCCGGGCGAGGTCAGGCTAAGCTTCATCGCCACCGCCGCCGGCATCGTCTTCTCGTTCCTGGTCCTGGCGGCGGGACTGATCGGCGTCAAGGCGGCGGGCGGTGTCATCGGCTGGGGTATCCAGTTCCAGCAACCCTCGTTCCTGGTCGCCATGGCGGTGATCGTCACTCTTTTTGCCGGCAACCTGTGGGGCTTCTTCGAGATCCGCCTGCCGGCGGCGCTGGGCGGTCTCGGCGGCCCGTCGACAGCGGGCGGATTGGGCGCCTCCTTCCTGACCGGGGCCTTCGCCACCCTGCTGGCCACCCCCTGTTCGGCGCCCTTCCTGGGTACCGCCGTCGCCTTCGCCCTGGCCCGCGGGGCCGGCGAGATCCTGCTGGTGTTCACCGCCCTTGGTCTCGGCCTGGCCCTGCCCTACCTGCTTGTGGCGGCCGTCCCGGCGATGGCGACGCGCCTGCCGAAACCGGGGCCGTGGATGATCTGGCTGCGCCGCGTCCTTGGTTTCGCCCTGGCGGCGACGGCGGCATGGCTGGTGACGGTGCTGGCCGGCATCCTGGGGCCCGCACCCTCCGCCGCCATTGCCTTCGTGCTAGCCGTCATCATCGGCTTTCTCGCCGCCGGCCATCATTTCGGCGGACCGTTCCGTGCCGCCGCCATGGTCGCTGTGGCCGGATTGACCGCCATCGCCTTCGTCGTGCCGATCAGCGCCGGCGGCATGTCCGCCGCCGCCCGTCCCTCAGCCCTCGCCAAGGTGTGGCAACCGTTCGACGAGGCGGCCATCGGTGGCCTCGTCGAAAAGGGCAATGTCGTCTTCGTCGACGTCACCGCCGACTGGTGCGTCACCTGCCAGATCAATAAGACCTTTGTGCTGGGCCGCGAAGCGATAGTCGCCCGCCTCGGCGCCCCCCCGGTGCTGGCCATGGAAGCGGACTGGACCCGTCCGAACACCGACATCGCCCGCTACCTGGCCAGTTTCGGCCGCTACGGCATTCCCTTCAACGTGGTGTATGGGCCGCGGGCGCCGCAGGGCCTCGTGCTGCCCGAACTCTTGAGCGAGGCGGCCGTTCTCGGTGCCCTCGAACAGGCCGCCGCCCCGCTTGCGAATTGACCGCCGGCCCTGGAATCGGGCCCAGGGCACCCCATCTTAGCTTGAGCCGGGGGCCGCAAGGCCCCCCGCGCCTATTTGTTTATCGCTAAGCGAGGGAATTGACCGTCATGACCATCAAAGTCGGAGACCGCATGCCGTCCGCCACCTTCATGACCATGGGCAAGGACGGCCCGCAACCGTTGAGCAGCGACGAGCTGTTCAAGGGCAAGAAAGTGGCGCTGTTCGGCGTACCCGGCGCCTTCACCCCCACCTGTTCGGTCAAGCATCTGCCCGGGTACGTCAAGAACGCCGACAAGTTCAAGGTCAAGGGTGTCGACACCGTAGCCTGCGTCGCCGTCAACGACGTTTTCGTGCTCGAAGCCTGGCGCAACTCGGAAGGCGTCGGCGACACCGTGAAGATGCTGGCCGACGGCAGCGGCGATTTCGCCAAGGCGGCCGGCCTGACGTTCGACCTCAGCGGCCGGGGCCTGGGCGTGCGCGTCCAGCGCTTTTCCGCCATCGTCGATGATGGCGTCGTGAAGTCCCTCAACGTCGAGGAGCCGGGTGCCTTCGAGGTCTCGGACGCTGAAAAACTGCTAGCCCAGCTCTAAGCAAGCCGAGAGTCCGTCAACCGCGCGGCCGCCGTCAGAGTTCGGGGCTGCCGCGCGGCACCAGGCAGACGAAGCGCAACGGCTCGCTTCCCGTATTGCAGAACTGGTGCTCCTCGCCGCCCGGCACAAACACCGCCGTACCCGGCGCCACGTCGATCCACTCGCCGTTGCGCCAGACGGCCCCCTTGCCGGCATGCACGAAGACCTCGTGCTCCCAGGCATGGGTGTGGCGTGGGGTCGCGCCGCCTTCGGCCAGCTCGAACAGGCGCATGGCGAAATTGGGCGCCCCGTCAGCCTGGCCGATCAGCAGCCGGCCGACGACGCCGGTGGCGCCGGCCCCCTCGAAATTCTTGGTTTCGGCGTCTTCAAAATGCACGACTTTCATGATCATCCTCCCGTTACCGCTCGTTCGGCGGCCTCGGCTCTGGCGATCTCGGCGATGCCCCGCCGGGCCAGTTCGTCCGCCCGTTCGTTCTCGACATGGCCGGCATGGCCCTTGACCCAGTGCCATTCCACCCGCTGGCCGACCAAAAGCGCGTCCAGCCGCCGCCACAGGTCTTCGTTCTTCACCGGCTTCTTGGCCGCCGTCTTCCAGCTATTGCGTTTCCAGGCATGGATCCAGCCGGTGATGCCGTCGCGCAGATAGCGGCTGTCGGTGTGCAGGCGAACCGGCACCGGCCGGCCCAACGCCTCCAAGGCCTTGATCGCCGCCATCATTTCCATGCGGTTGTTGGTGGTCATGACCTCGCCGCCGTAGATCTCCTTCTCGTGGCCGCGCCAGCGCAGCACGGCGCCCCAGCCGCCCGGGCCGGGATTGCCGCTGCACGCGCCGTCGGTGAAGATGTCGACGGCATCGTCCTGTTCGGCGCGGGGGCTTTCTTCCGTCACGGCATCATTCCAATCCATAGGCGCCCGGGCCGGAAGCGGCCTGATGGAAGCGCAGTTTGCCCAGGTATTCTAGCGGGTCCTTGGGCGTCACCAGGGCCCCCTTGGGGGTATGCACCCAGTCGTAGAGCCGGGTCAAAAGGAAACGTAGCGCGCTGCCGCGCGCCAGCACCGAGAGCGTGGCCAGTTCGGCGGGCGTGAACGTCCGTACCCGCCCGTAGGCGGCCAGCAGCCGCTTGGCCTTGGTGGCGTTGAAGGCGCCGTCCGCCTCGAAGCACCACGCGTTCAGGCAGACCGCCACGTCGTAGGCAAGGAAGTCGTTGCAGGCGAAATAGAAATCGATGAGGCCCGAAAGCGTGACCCCCCGGAAAAACACGTTGTCGGGAAAAAGGTCGGCATGGATGACGCCGGCCGGCAGGTCCGCCGGCCACCGGGATTCCAGAAAGGCCAGTTCCGCCTCGAGTTCGGCGGCCAATCCCGGCTTGACGCTATCGGCATGATCGAGCGAAGCCATCAGCAGCGGCCGCCAACCCGCCAGCGACAGGTCGTTGGCCCTGTAAAGCGCGATATCGGCGCCGGCCCGATGCAGGCCGGCCAGTGCCTGGCCAAGGGCGGCGCAATGATCGGGGGTGGGCCGGCGCGGCCACATCCCGCCAAGGAAGGACACCATCGCCGCCGGCCGGCCGCCGAGCTCGCGCAGGACCCGGCCGCCTTTGGTGCGTAGCGGCGTCGGACAGGGCACGCCCTTGCCGGCCAGATGCTCCATCAGGCCCAGGAAGAACGGCAGTTCGTCCGGCTTCACCCTTCGCTCATACAGCGTCAGGATGAAACGGCCACCTTCGGTCTCGACCACGTAATTGGTATTCTCGATGCCCTCGGCGATGCCTTTGCACGACATCACCTCGCCGACGTCGTAATCGGCAACGAAGGCGGTCAGGTCCTCGTCCGAAACCTCGGTGTAAACGGCCATGTATTCCCTCGGGATCGGTGACGGCGGGGGCCAATAAGGCCCCAGGCCACCGTCTGTTTACGGGCTGGAGGCGTCGCTGGCAAGGGCGGGCCGGGACCCGGAAATTCAGCGAGCGGCCTTGAGCCGCCGGCGGGAGTCCCCTAAAGTCGCCCATCACGCCCGATCCGGCATAGAAAGAAGAAATGCCATGGAACCATCCATTGTCGCCCAGAAAGGCCCCTACGCGGTCGATGTCGAGGCCGGCAAGAAATACGCCTGGTGCCGCTGCGGCCGCAGCGCCGGCCAGCCCTATTGCGACGGCTCCCACAAGGGAACCGGCCTGACGCCGACGGTCTTTACCGCGAAGCAGTCGGAAACCGTCTATCTGTGCGGCTGCAAGCGGACCGGCGACGCGCCGTTCTGCGACGGCACCCATTCGACATTGTGAGCGCCATGACTCATCTTTTCGCTTACCGGCCGGCCGTGATCGCCATGATGACGTTGGCCCTTTCCGCATGTGGGATGTTCACGGCCAGCGCCCCGCCGCCGCCCTGCCCCGACGTCTCGGTGCTCGGCGATGCCGCCATCCTCACCAAGTTCATCGAGGGGCGCGGCCGCGATCTCACCGATGTCCTCTACGAGGCCCGGTTGGTCGACGCCGCAGGGGCCTGCGACTACAACGTGAAAAAGGAAACCGGCGAGGGAACGCTTGCCGTCGAGATGGCGGTTTCGATGGAGATGGCCCGCGGCCCCGCCAATCGCGACGGCAAGGCGCTGGTGCACTATTTCGTCGCCGTGACCGGCAAGAACCAGGAGGTCCTCAACAAGCAGGACTTCGCGGGCACCGTCGAGTTCACCGGCAACCGCAGCCAGCTTCGCTGGACGGACGAGCCCGTCTACCTGTCCATTCCCCTGAAAAAAGGGCAGGCAGGCAGCGACTTCCGGATTTACGTCGGATACGACCTCAACCAGGAGGAACTGGAGTTCAACCGCAAGCAGGCCAGCGGAACCCGTCGATAGGGGGACGCGCGGACAGTTGACCTGGGCCGGCAAGTCACTAAACTGGCTCCGGGTGCTGCCGCCTGTCGGTGATGGGCTTAAGGACCCTTCCTGTGGGAGAGACCGGATCGGCGGGATAGCCGCTGCCGGCGCCGAAGGAGCAACCGCCCCGGAAACTCTCAGGCAAAAGGACCGCAGGAAGACTGAACTCTGGAGAGCGGGCGTCCGCCTTAAGGGCGGGGCGCCCCACCGAAGATGTAAGCCGGCGCGGCGCCGGCGATTCTTTCAGGTCGTGGGACAGAGGGGGCATCCGTCGGCATGGGGCTGGCGGAGTGTGCCTTCTTGCCGCCTGGGAGACGCCGATGACCGATGCCCCGACTGAAAGCCTGAAGCGGACGCCGCTGGATTCCCTCCACCGCGAACTCGGCGGCCGCATGGTGCCCTTCGCCGGCTACGAAATGCCGGTGCAGTACGAAGGCATCCTTGCCGAGCATCTTCATACCCGCAGTCATGCCGGGCTGTTCGACGTGTCGCACATGGGACAGGCGCGCCTGTGGGGTCCCGACGCCGATGCTGCCTTCGAAACGCTGGTGCCGGGGGACGTCGTCGAACTGCCCCGTGGGCGCATCCGCTATACGATGTTCACCAACGAGAAGGGCGGTATCCTCGACGACCTGATGATCGCGAGAAGAGATGACCACCTGTTCCTGGTCGTCAACGCCGCCTGCAAGGACGCTGATTTCGCTCACATCGAGGCCAAGTTGGCCGGGCGCCTAAAAATGGAGATCCTGGCCGACCGCGCGCTTCTGGCGCTGCAGGGTCCAGGGGCCGACGTTGCGCTCGCCCGCCTCGCCCCGGCCTCGTCAGCCATGCCCTTCATGAGCATCGCCGACATCAAGATCGCCGGCATCGACTGCCAGGTCACGCGCTCGGGCTATACCGGCGAGGACGGCTTCGAGATTTCGGTGTCGGCCGGATGGGCCAAGGAACTGGCCCGCGCGCTGCTGGCCCAGCCGGAAGTCAAACCCATTGGCTTGGGCGCGCGAGATTCGCTGAGGCTCGAAGCCGGGCTCTGCCTTTATGGCAGCGACATCGACGAGACCACGACGCCCATCGAGGCTTCGCTGCTGTGGACCATCAGCAAGCGGCGCCGCGAGCATGGCGGCTTTCCAGGCGCCGCCGTCGTCCAAAAGCAGATCGCCCAAGGGGTATCCCGCCGGCGCGTCGGCATCCTGCCTGAAGGCAAGGCGCCGGCCCGCGCCCATACCGTCGTCACCGACGAGAAAGGCGCGCCCGTCGGCGAGATCACCAGCGGCGGCTACGGCCCCAGCGTCGGCGGGCCAGTCGCCATGGGCTACGTCCAGACGGCGTTCGCGGCGCCGGGAACGCCGCTTCAATTGATCGTCCGCGAGCGCGCCCAGCCGGCGCGCGTCGTCAAGCTGCCGTTCACCGAACACCGTTACTTCAAGGGTTAAGCGAAGGGAAAACAAACGATGGCCACCATCAAATACACCAAGGAACACGAGTGGGTGCGGGTCGAGGGAGACATCGGCACCGTGGGAATCACCGATCACGCCCAGCAACAGCTGGGCGATCTGGTCTTCATCGAACTGCCGGCCATCGGCAAGAAGGTCGCCCAGGGCGACGAGGCGGCGGTGATCGAATCGGTCAAGGCGGCCAGCGAGGTCTATGCCCCGATTGGCGGCGAGGTTGTCGAGGTCAACGCCGCACTCGGCGACGATCCAGCCAAGGTCAACGCCGATGCCATGGGCGGCGGCTGGTTCTTCAAGATCCGCATCGCCAACCCGAAGGAACTGGACGCCCTGCTGGACGAAGCCAGTTACCAGGACCTGGTCGGCGAGTCCCACTGATGCGCTATCTTCCGCTCACCGGCGACGAGCGCCGCCAGATGCTGGCGACGATCGGCGCAAAATCGGTCGACGACCTGTTCAGGGACGTCCCCGAGGCGGCCCGCCTGAAGGACGCCGTTGACCTGCCGCCGATGAGCGGCGAGATGGAAGTGGACCGGGCCCTTTCGGCCATGGCGGCAAAAAACCTGCCGGCCACCGCGGCGCCCTCCTTCCTGGGTGCCGGCGCCTATCGTCATTTCGTGCCGGCGGCGGTCGACCACCTGATCCAGCGCGGCGAGTTCCTGACCGCCTATACGCCCTATCAGCCGGAAATCTCGCAGGGCACGCTTCAGTACCTGTTCGAGTTCCAGACCCAGGTCGCTCTCATCACGGGCTGCGAAGTCGCCAACGCCTCGATGTACGACGGTGCCACCGCCTGCGCCGAGGCGGTGATGATGGCCGGGCGCATCACCAAGCGGAACAAGGCCGTGATGTCGGGGGCGCTGCACCCGCACTATCGGGCCGTCGCCGCCACCTACGCGCGCTTCCTCGGCATGACCCTGACGACGCCGCAGCCGGACTGGACCAAGTCCGAGGATCTGGCCGGCCTGATCGACGCGGAAACCGCCTGCGTGGTGGTGCAGAACCCCGACTTCTTCGGCCGGCTGGCCGACCGCAAGGCGCTGGCCGACGCCTGCCACGCGGTGGGCGCGCTTTTGATCGTCGTGGTGACCGAGGTGGTGTCGCTGGGCGCCATCCGCTCGCCCGGCGCCATGGATGCCGACATCGTCGCCGCCGAAGGCCAATCGCTGGGTAACGCGCTGAACTTCGGGGGTCCCACCGTCGGCCTGATGGCGACCCGCCAGAAGTTCGTCCGCCAGCTTCCCGGGCGGCTGGTCGGCCAGACCACCGACGTCGACGGCCGGCGCGGCTTCGTGTTGACCCTTTCGACCCGCGAGCAGCACATCCGGCGCGACAAGGCGACCAGCAACATCTGCACCAATTCGGGGCTGTGCGCGCTGGCTTTCACCATCCACCTGACCATGCTGGGCGAGGAAGGCTTCACGCGGATGGCCGCCGTCAATCACGCCAACGCGGTCAAACTGGCCGAGCGGCTGGCAGGGCTTCCCGGCATCAAGGTGGTGAACGACAGCTTCTTCAACGAGTTCACGGTGCGCCTGCCGAAACCGGCCGCCGGCGTCGTCGAGACGCTTGCCGGCAAGGGCCTGTTCGCCGGCGTGCCGGTGTCGCGCCTGCTGCCGGAAACGCCCGGGGCCGAGACGCTGCTGCTGGTGGCGGTCACCGAAACCAATACCGATGACGACATGGACCGTCTGATCGACGGCCTGAAGGAGGCCACCCGATGAGCGCCCCCGCCGTGACGATCACCGGCCATCGCGGCCTGCAACACGAAGAGCCGCTGATCTTCGAGCGCGACTCTCCCGGCATGACCGGCGTCGACCTGCCCGAGCCGGCGCCGGTCAACGATCGCCTGGGCGGCCTCGGCCGCCAGGGGCGCATCGGCCTGCCCGGGCTTTCCGAGCCCGAGGTGGTGCGCCACTACCTGCGCTTGAGCCAGAAGAACTACGCCATCGACGCCGGCATGTACCCGCTGGGTTCGTGCACCATGAAGCACAACCCGCGGCTGAACGAGAAAATGGCCCGCCTGCCCGGCTTCGCCGGCGTTCATCCTTTGCAGCCGGTATCAACCGTGCAGGGGGCGCTGGAACTGATCGGGGCAACCGGCCATTGGCTGTCGGTCCTGACCGGCATGCCCGCCGTCGCCATGTCGCCGGCCGCCGGCGCGCACGGCGAGTTGACCGGCCTGATGATCATCCGCGCCGCGCTCGAGGATCGGGGCGATGCCCGCAAGCGAGTCCTGGTGCCGGAATCGGCCCACGGCACCAATCCGGCCAGCGCCGCCGCCTGCGGCTACGTGGTCGAATCGATCCCGGCGAATGAACGCGGCCGGGTCGATCTCGGTGCGTTGAAGGCCGCGCTGGGGCCCGACGTCGCGGCCTTCATGCTGACCAACCCCAACACCTGCGGCCTGTTCGAAAGCGACATCATCGAGATCGCCCAAGCGGTGCACGCGGCGGGCGCCTTCTTCTATTGCGACGGCGCCAACTTCAACGCCATCGTCGGGCGGGTGCGGCCGGCCGACCTCGGCATCGACTGCATGCACATCAACCTGCACAAGACCTTCTCGACGCCGCACGGCGGCGGCGGCCCGGGCAGCGGCCCGGTGGTGCTGTCGGCCGCCCTTGCCCCTTACGCGCCGGTGCCCTACGTGGTTAGCGACAAAAACGGCTTCAGGCTGGTCGAAAGCGTGGAGGAGTCGGACGCCAAGCCGTTCGGCCGCATCAAGGGTTTCCACGGCCAGGTCGGCATGTTCGTGCGGGCGCTGGCCTACATGATGAGCTTGGGCTCGGACGGCTTGAGGCAGGTCGCCGAGGATGCCGTGCTCAACGCCAACTACCTGCTGGCCAGCCTCAAGGATACGCTGAGCGTGCCCTTCGAGGGGCCGTGCATGCACGAGGCACTGTTCGACGACCGTTTCCTCAAGGATACCGGCGTTTCCACGCTGGACTTCGCCAAGGCCATGATCGACGAGGGTTTTCACCCGATGACCATGTACTTTCCGCTGGTCGTGCACGGCGCGTTGCTCATGGAGCCCACCGAGACGGAAAGCAAGGCGACGCTGGATACCTTCATCGCCATGGTGCGCGGTCTGGCCGAGCGGGCAAAGGGTGGCGATGCCGACTACTTCCACGGAGCACCACGGCTGACGCCCCGGCGGCGCCTCGACGAAACGGCGGCGGCGCGCAACCCGATCCTGCGCTGGAGCCCGCCCGCCAACTAGACGACAGGAAGGCGGGGGTTACAGAAAACCCCCGCCGCCCTCGTTCCCTTCGCCGTATTCCCCGTCCTCGCTTCCGAAGAGGGTCTCGACGTAGGCGAACTGCTTGCGGAAACCGCTGCGTCCGCGCAGCTTTTCCTGCGCCGCTTCCGGCAGGTCGGTGAACATCAGCACGCCCTTTTCGATGAGGACCTGGACCAGGTCCTCGAGCACGCGCACCAAGCCCAGATCCGATTCGATCCATTCCTTGCGCGCCGCGAGGTCGAGAACGGTGTCGTAGAGGTACGTGCTCAATTCGGGATCGCGGGCGTCCAGTTCCTCCAGGCCTTCCTGCACCGGCTGGCGGAAGACGGCGACGATGGCCCCGCTTTCATTGCGCTTCACGAACGGCATGGTCTGCTTGTCCTCCCGACGATTTCCCAGGCGGCTCCCCGGTTCTTGACCGCCATCCTGCCGTCAAGTCGCCCGCGCCGCAACCATCGGCCGTTCGGTCGGCAGCGTCGCCGCCGCCATGACGCCGAGTCCGGCGATGCCGACAAGGCCGAAGAACAGCCATTCGAAGCCGCCTGTCGCTTCGAACACCCAGGCGACCACGGGCACGGAGAGCGAACTGACCACGATGGCGGAAAGGAACCGCGCGCCGTAGGCACGGGCATGCCAGGCCGGCGGCACGTAGTGGGCGATCAGGCTGTCCATCACCGGCTGCAGGCCGAGCGTGAAGACCACCATCACCACGGAGAGTGCGAACAGCGGCCAGTCCCAAGCGCGGGCCATGACCAGCATGACCAGCACCTGGATCGACAGCGCCAGGACGACGAGGCGCTTCATCGACAGCCGGTCGGCCAGCATGCCGCCGACGTACTGGGCAGCGGCGCCGAAAACGAAGATGGCGGCGGCGAAGATCCCGACCGCCGACAGCTCGCCGCTTAGGAAGGTCAGGCGCTGCTCGAACACCTTGGGCATGGCCACCGTCTCGGTCTGATAAAGAAAACCGACGCAGACGCCGGCCAAGACGATGGCCGCGAAGATCGGCAACACCGACCGGCCGCTGCCGTTGGCGCCCTCCGTCCGGGCCGACGACGACTTTGCCGGCGAGATTTCGCGGACCGCCCAAACGAACAGGCCGCCCACGCCCAGGCAGACCAGCCCGGGCACGATGAAGGCGGCGCGCCAGCCGAATGTCGAGGACAGGAACCCAGTAATCCCCGGCGCCAACGCCATGCCGAGGCCGCCGAAGATGCCGTTGATGCCGAGCGCGCGTCCGCGCCTCTCGGCGTAGCGCACCACGACCGCGGTGGCCACTGGATGGTAGATGGAGGCGAACAGACCGATCGCCGCCAGGCCGAGGCCCACCTCGAACGGCGTGCGGGCAAAACCGGTAAGGATGGTCGCCGCGCCCAGCCCGAAGAACATGATGATCAACGTGCCGCGCGCGCTCCAGCGGTCGCCCAACCAGCCGGCCGGAATGGCGCCCGCCCCGAACAGGATGACCGATGGCGTCATCAGCACGATCAACTCGCCGTAGGTGCGGCCGAATTCCGCCCCCATGGCCAGCACTGCGGTGGGATAAATGAGCATCAAAAGATGGTCGAAGGTATGCCCGAGGCACGAGAAGACAAGCACAGGATGGGGGAATCGGCGTGACATGATAATTGATCTTAACTCATAATCCCCAGCCGCCGTCCACATCATAATCTGCGGCGGCATGCTGAGCCGGGGAGCCTCAACGCCGATGACCAGACCTTCGTGGGACGAATACTTCATCGAGATGACCGATACCGTCGCCAAGCGCGCCACCTGCGACCGCGGGCGCAGTGGCAGCGTGATCGTGCGCGAAAACCGCATCCTAACCACCGGCTATGTCGGATCGCCGCCCGGGTTGCCGCATTGCGACGAAGTCGGCCACCTGATGAAGCAGGTGATGGACGAGGATGGCAAGGTACGCAGCCACTGCATGCGCACCATTCACGCCGAACAGAACGCCATCTGCCAAGCCGCCCGCCACGGCATTTCGCTGGCCGGGGCGACGCTCTATTGCACGATGGAACCCTGCCGGGTGTGTGCCATGCTGATCATCAGCGTCGGCATCCGCCGCGTCGTTGCCAAGCGGCGCTATCATGCCGCCCAGGAGACCCGCGAGATGTTCGCACAGGCGGGCATCCAGCTCGACGTCATCGAGGATGTGCTGGAGTCCTACGAGAACCAGGCCCCGATGCCGCAGGGCGTCTTGAGCGCCACCCCTAAAAGCTAGGTGCGCCGATTGCGCAGCAGACGGAGCAGGACGACAACCAGCCAGATCGGCACCACGACGACGGCACCCAGCGTGATGTAGGGCACCGCCCAGCGGATCATGTCCACCACCACCTGGAAGGCGGAGCGGATGGCCTGCGGAAAATTGTGCAGCAACTTGACCGGGTCGACGTCGAAAAAAGCCAGAACGAGGCCGACCCCAAGGCAGACCAAGGCCAGCTTGATCACCGTCGAGACAATTCCGGGCACGCCACCCACTCCGTTTCCATGGAACCACATTCTCGCAATGCCTTCTTCATAGCGGCGCAAGTTGGTGCGGGGCAATACCCGTGATACATTGGCCCGACCCAAGGCCTCGCGGGGACGGATGAACCGGCACAAAAAGGCAGGGACCAAGATGGGGGGCGCATGTATCGGAAAGTGATCGTCGGCCTGGTGGTCACGCTCGCCGTCGTCCTTGTCGTCTGGTTCCTCGTCGCCATCCTGCAAACCCACCGCGACGCGGCAGACGTGTCGACCCAGGTCGGCCCCAGCGGCCAGATCGTCGAGCGCGATGCGCCGCAGGCCGGCGGACAGGATGGGCAATCGCCGCGCCCGGACTCGCGGCTCCTCGACAACCTGCCGCCCGATCAGCTCATCGAACCCAACCAACTCTTGGTCGCCGATCCGCCGCGAGGCTTCGCCACCGCCGTCGGACAGATGGGCTTTTCGGTGGTCGAGGTAATCCGCCTCGAGCAGCTGGACATGGAAATCGTCCGTCTGAACATCCCCGGCGGATCGACTGTGCCGGATGCCCGCCAGCAGCTGGCGGCCCGCTTCCCCGGCCTTCTCATCGACAGCCACCAGATCTATCAGTCCCAAGCGATGAGCGAGTACCACTCGCAGCTGGCCCGCCCCATCGCCGGCTGGCCGCCCAGCTCGGATACCTGCGGCATCGGCATCCGCATGGGCCAGATCGACACCGCCGTCGACACCACCCACCCGGCACTCCAGGGACAGCGTATCGAGTTCCGCTCGTTCCATAACGCCAGCCGGCGCCCCGGTCCGGCCGATCACGGCACGGCAATCGCCTCGATGCTGATCGGCAAGGCGGCGTGGGGCGGCCTGCTGCCCGGAGCCGAACTGATGGCCGCCAACATGTTCGAGGTGAACGAGACCGGACAGGTGGTCGGCAGCGGGATGGGCCTTCTCAAGGCCGTCGACTGGATGGTCGAAAAGCAGGTCCAGGTGGTGAACCTCAGCGTCGCCGGGGGCGACAACCAGATCGTGCGCCGCGCCTTCGACACAGCACGCGACAAGGGGCTGATCATGGTGGCGGCCGCCGGCAACTGGGGCAGTGATGCCAGGCCGGCCTATCCGGCCGCCTATCGGGAAGTCATCGCGGTCACCGCGCTGGATCGTCAACGCAACCCTTACGACAAGGCCAACCACGGCTCCTACATCGACTTCGCGGCGCCGGGCGTGCAAATCTATACGGCGGTGCCGCGCGGCGGCCGGGTGATGAGCGGAACCTCGTTCGCCACCCCTTATATCGCCGTTCTTCTGGCCGCTCAGATCGAGGCGGGCGCGCCCAAGTCGGCCGGCCAGTTGAGCGACATCCTGAGCCGGCAGGCGACCGATCTGGGAGCCCCCGGGCGGGACGATGTGTTCGGCTGGGGTCTGGTGAACCTGTGGCCCCGTTGCCAATGACGCCCGCCGGAGGGAGGTGACATGGTTCTACAGTGGGTCTTCGGCAACACCGGGAAGCGCAAGAGCGCCCGCCAGGCCGGCGACGCGCCCAAGCCGGACTACGAGGAAGCCAAGCGGATCGCCGCGTCGAATGACGTCAAGGCCCGTGCGGCGTTGGCCGCCCACGAGGATCTGGAACCCGAGATCCTGTATTTCTTCGCCTCCGATGAAGCCTCCGAGGTGCGGCGCGCGGTCGCCGTCAACCAGGGGACGCCGCTTCAAGCCGACAAAATTCTGGCCCATGACACCGACGGCGAGGTGCGCTACCAGCTGGCCCGCAAGATCAGTCGGCTGGTGCCGACGCTCAGCCGCGACGAAGCCGATCGTTTGACCCGCATGGCAATGGACGTCCTGGAAATCCTGGCCCGCGACGACCTGCCGCGGGTGCGCGCCACCATTGCCGACGAGATCAAGCGGGCCGACAACGTCCCCGGCCGGATCGTTCGCCAACTGGCCCACGACGTGGAGGAGATGGTTTCCGCCCCCATCCTCGAATACTCGCCGCTACTGTCCGACGAGGATCTGCTCGAGATCATCGCCGGCGGCTGCGCCGGCGGTGCGCTGATTGCCCTTTCGCGCCGCCCGGGGCTGGGCGAACGGATTTCGGATGCGGTGGTCAATTCGCGCAACGTGCAGGCGGTCGCCGCCCTTCTCGGCAACCGGACGGCCGTCCTTTCGGGCAAGACGCTCGACATGATCGCCATCGATGCCGAAGACCGGGTCGAATGGCACGCGCCGATGGTCGACCGCGAGAATCTGCCGGCCCGCATCATCCGCCGGATCGCCACCTTCGTCAGCGCCGCGCTGATGGACAAGCTGATTGAGAAAAACCAGGACCAGGCGATCCTGGTCGGAGAGTTGCGCCAGACCGTGCGCAAGCGCATCGAGCGCGGCGACTTCGCCGGCGACGATCCCGACTGGGAGCCGGCCGAGGAACGGGCGCAGCGCCTGTTCGATGCCGGCAAACTCGACGAAACCATCATCGTGCGCGCCATCGAAAGGGGCGACAACGCCTTCGTCCGCTATGCCCTCACCCATCTGTCGGGCCTGCCGTTCAAAACCGTCACCAGCATGTTGAACACGGGAAGCGGCAAGGCAATCACCGCCCTGGTCTGGAGGGCCGGGCTAAGCATGCCGACCGCCCATCTGGTGCAAACCCGGGTTGCCCGGGTTCCGCAGAAAAGCCAACTCAGGCCGGGGCCGGGGGACACCTTCCCGATGAGCGAGGCCGACCTCGGCTGGTATATCGAGTGCGTCGGAGGATGAAGGGCTAGCCCCGCCAGAACGTCCGGCTGAACATTACGATCACCGTGAACAGTTCGAGGCGCCCCAGCAGCATTCCTGCCGACAACATCCACTTGGCGGCATCGGGGAGTGTCGAGAAATTGCCGGCCGGGCCAATAATTTCGCCCAGTCCGGGACCGACGTTGCAGATGGCCGTGGCCGCCCCTGAAATGGCGGTCAGGTAGTCCAGCCCCAGCATGCCCAGCCCGATGGCCAGCAGCGCAAAACAAAGGATGAAGACGAAAAAGAAGCTGAGCACCGATTCGATGACGTCGGGCGGGATCGGCCGGTGGTTGTAATAGGGAATGAACACGCCGTGCGGATGGAACAGATGGCGGATCTGGGTGCGCGCCGCCGCGTAGAGAACCTGGAAACGGAAGATCTTCATCCCGCAGGTGGTCGAGCCGGCGCAGCCGCCGATGAACATGGCGAAAAAGAACAGCGGCACCGCGAACGATCCCCAGCGGTAAAAATCGGACGTCGCGTAGCCGGTGCCGGTCATCACCGAAATCAAGTTGAAGGACGCATGGCGCAAGGCCAGAACGGGCTCGACGCCGTTGCGCAGCCAAAGGAAGGCGGCGCATGCCAGGACCAATCCGACCACCACGGCAACGTATGCCTGAACTTGGCTGTCGCGAAAGAGAGCCGCCTTTTCTCCCTGGGCCGTCTTGAGAATAAGCACGAACGGCAGGCCGCCGATGAACATGCCACAGGTGGTGACCAGATCGATCCGCCAGTTGTCGAAATGGGCCAACGAGTTGTCGTAGCTTGAAAAGCCGCCCGTCGCCAATGTCGTCATCGTATGGATGACGGCATCGAATATTCCCATGCCGGCCGCCCAATACAGCACCACCCAGATGGCCGAAAGCACCAGATAGATGACGACGATAGCCGTGACGATCTGGGTGACGCGCGGCATCGCCTTTTCCGATTTCTCGGAGGATTCGGTACGGAACAGCTGCATGCCGCCGACCTTCAGCATGGGCATCACGCCGATGGCCATGACCACGATGCCGACTCCGCCCAGCCATTGCAGCATGCTGCGCCACAGCAGGACGCCGGGCGGCGCAGTGTCCAGGCCGATGATCACCGTCGAACCGGTGGTCGTCACCCCGGACATCGCCTCGAAGAAGGCGTCGGTGTAACTGAGGTTCAACTCGGAAAAGCTGAGCGGCAGCGCGGCGAAAATGGTGAGCACGAACCAGCTTAGCGTGGTCAGCACGAACGCCTGGCGAATGGTCAGCCGAATCTGGGGCGCGTGGTTGGTCAGCGCCAGGCCGATGCCGATGAAGAGCGTCAGGCCCGCCGAGGTGGCAAACGCCTGCCATCCCCGATTGCCGAAATAGAGATCGACCGCCGCCGGAACACACATCCCGACCGCCATGATCGCCAGCAATAAGCCGACCACATACAGGATCGGCTGAAAATGCAGCATGGGGCGGTTCCCTCCCTGATCGCCTCCGGAGCGGGTTCCACCTAAACGGGTCGCTCGTCGGCGGTCAAGAGGCGCTGAACGATCGCATCAAACGAAAGGGGATGCGGAACGTCATCCGAACCCGGCTTCGCCGCCGGACGGCGAGCCGACCATGGCCAGGAACTCGCGTCGGGTCGACGGATTGTCGCGAAACGCGCCCAGCATGCGGCTGGTCACCATGACGACGCCGGATTTGTGGACACCGCGGGTCGTCATGCACTGGTGGGCCGCCGCGATAACGACGGCCACACCCTTCGGCTGCAAGACCTCGTCGATGGCGTTGGCGATTTGCGCCGTCATCTTCTCCTGGATCTGCAGCCGCTTGGCATAGGCCTCGACCAGCCTGGCCAGCTTGCTGATACCGACCACTCGCCGGTCGGGCAGGTAGGCGACATGGGCCTTGCCGATGATCGGCGCCATGTGGTGCTCGCAATGCGATTCGAAGCGGATGTCCTTGAGCAGCACCATCTCGTCGTAACCGTCGGTTTCCTCGAAGGTCCGCTTGAGGATGTCGACCGGATCGGCGCCATAGCCGCTGAACCATTCCTCGAAGGCGCTGACCACCCGCCGGGGCGTATCCAGCAGGCCTTCACGGTCGGGATCGTCGCCGGCCCAGCGCAACAGGGTGCGAATCGCCGCTTCCGCCTCGGTGCGGGTCGGCCGTTGCCGGCCAGCGATCTTCGCTTCCTTGACGAGGCTGAGCGAGTTCGGTGAATTCAGGGATTTCTTCATGGTCTTGCATCTCCGGGCATCGCCGGGCTCGGCGCCCATGGCGCTTGCCATGCGCCGAAGATCAGTTGATCACGGCGTTCTGGTAAGGACTGTCCAACGAGAATGCCGGAATTTCAACCCGGAAAGGTTCTCCCGCCTCCGTTTCCATGCCGTAAGAGCCCACCATGAAGCCCGATGGTGTCGGCAACGGCGCACCCGACGTGTATTCGAAGCTGGCGCCGGGATCGAGCACCGGCTGCTCGCCGACGACGCCATCGCCCTCCACCTCGTGGATCTCCCCTTTGGCATCGGTGATCCGCCAGTGGCGGGTCAGAAGCTGGACCGTTTCCTTGCCCCGGTTCTCGATACGGATGCGGTACGCCCACGCGAAATGCCCCTTCTCGGGCTGCGAATGCTCTTCGAGGAAAGTCGGCTCGACGGTGATCGTGATGCTGCGGGTAACACGTTGGTACATGGGTCAGACTCCGGAACTCTCCGACCTGCGGGCCGGCAATGTCGTCCTATATGTGGGCGCTCGGACGGCCGTTTCCAGCCGGTGGCCGACGATGACGACGGAGGTCGAAAAGGAAGAGCGAAGGCGGTTTTCCGACCGCATTCGCTCGAGGTCACGGAGAAGGTCCGAGGAGAAATTCGATATCGGTCAGCGGGTGGAGGCGGGATCGACGGTGATTTCCACCCGGCGGTTGCGCATATCGGGCACTCCGTCTCCGGTCGGCACCACCGGCCGCTGTTCACCGTAGGCACCGACCCTGATCTGCTCGGCCGGCACCCCCTTCTCGATCAGGGAGCGGGTCAGCGCCTCGGCGCGGCGCTGTGACAGCCGCTGGTTATAGGGATCCGTCCCGGCGCGATCGGCATGCCCGCCGACCGTCACCCGCATGTCCCCACCCGCCTTGGCCATCCGGGCCACGGCTTCGACCGTCGTCTCGGCGCCTCCGTTCAATTCCGCGCTGTCGAATTCGAAGGGCACGACGAAGCTGCGCGTCGTGTCTTCGCCCGAGGCCGCCATGGCGGGCTCGAGGCCGCTGGAAGCGTCGGCGGCGGCCAGCCGCTGGTCGAGGTTCTTCATCGCCCCGTAAAACTTGTCGCGACAGAGGGCGATGTGATTGGTCTGCCAGTTCTCTTCCTGTTGCTCGACCCAGCAGTCGAAGCTGACCTGGGCCACCGCCGCCTCGTTGGGCCAGCGCTGGCCGGCTCCCTTGTCCAAGGCCTGGATCAGCCGCGAGCGGGCGGTGGAAAGCTCGCCGACGTGTTGGGCCGGCAGCCGCCAATCTTCCAGCTTTTCCGGTGGCGGCACGGTGCCTTTCGCCGCCAGCAATGTCTTTTCGCCAAAGTGGGCGGCATCCGGCCAATCCATCATCTCATCGGTTTCGAACAACGCGAAGCTCTTGTACTCGCGGCTGAGCGCCGGGGCGAAACCATCGCCGGAAACGCTGCTGGTTCTCAGCGCGTCATAGTCGAAGGTGGCGTCGCACCCAGCCAAAAGGCCGAGAGCGGCTGTGATCAGAAACGGTCCGTGAAGCGACTTGCGCATGACAGGTCATCCTTTCGCCCAATCCCCCGGCGTGAAACCATGCGGGTTTGCGGGAACGCCGGATCCGCCACAACCCAGACCTGCACGATAGGGGCAGACTGTGGCCGGACCATGCCGGTTTGCGGCAGCAAAGGGGCGTTCCCGAGGTGTTTTCGGGGCGGATCGAAGGGAATCGGACCTGTCTAGGAGGGGCTACAGGAGGCGCCCCCGAGCACGCAGAACCGCGCGCAATGCGGGTGATTAAGCTTCACCACCTTGCCGGCACTGGCAAGGTCGGGCCCCAGTTCGAAAGCCGGATCGTAGGGAAGCAGCGTGCAGGGAACGACGGCGGGATGGGCCGCCCCCTTGCGCTTGACGACCATGCGCGAGGTCGCGCACATCATGGTTTCAGGGGCGACGCCCAGAATGTCCCAGCAGCGCACGGTGATTTCTGGAACGTCGAGCCCATCGTCCATCTCGGGGAACAGCACCAGCGCCGCGGGGTCCCAGGCATCGACCATAATACCTTCCCCGGCGAACACCGCGGCATATCCCAGCCTGGAGTCGGCTTCGCTTTCGTGCCAACAGGTACGCCCGGCGACGGCCACCTTGAAGTCGTTTGCGGCCAGCCATTTGAGCCCTTCCAGCATCGGGGCCCACGTGGCACTTCCGCGGATGGCCTCGTGCCGCTCGGGCGTAAAGTGATCCATCGAAACGCGCAGCGACAAGGCATGCCCGAAACGCTTGCGCAGGGAGAGCAGGGCCGGCCGCTTGTGATGCAGGGGCTTCATGGCATTGGTGAGGACCAGGGTGGAAAAACCCCTGGCCAGACAGTCCTCCAGAATCTCCGGGAGGTCGGGGTTCATGAAGGGCTCGCCCCCGGTGAAGGCAATTTCCCGAACCGGCAGGGTGTTTTCGGCAATTTCATCAAGAAAACCGACGACTTCGGCCCGGGTGATGTAGGCCAGCCGGTCGTTGCGCGGGTTGGAGTCCATGTAGCAGTTGGCGCAGGCGATATTGCACAGGCTGCCGGTATTGAACCACAGCGTTTCCAGGCGGGTCAGCGCCACTACCGCACGTTGCTCGCCGTCGGCGGTGACGTCGGGATCCCGGAACTTGCGAGGGTCGAGAACCGGCCCGTGCGCCAGATTGCCGTCCGCCATCATCGAAACCGCTCCTTCCACGAATGCGAGAAACCTCTTTGGCAGTTATTTTGAGTGTGGTCTCTCCGCGCGCCAATAAATTTTCCGTGTAGTGCCTGGGCGGCCGCGCCTGCCCGAGCCTTTCCATCCCAAGGCTTGCGCCTCCCGGCGGGATTCCGTATACGTTGGCGGTACCGCAGTGCGGGTGTAGTTCAATGGTAGAACATCAGCTTCCCAAGCTGAATACGGGGGTTCGATTCCCCTCACCCGCTCCACCCCCCCTCAGATCTGCCAGTCCGTCGCCTCCCGCGGGGCGGCTCCGCCCGGTTCGGTCGGTGGCGTCACGTTGTCCGTGGTCGGCTCGGCCAGCGGCACGATACCGGCGGTCGGCGGTGCCGTCCTGGCGGCGGCGTGGAAGGGCTCTCGATCCTCGAGCGGCGGTGCCGCCCGCTGGCCGATGCGCCACAGCGTGAAGGCGGCCACCAGCAGCCCGGCCATGGCGAAAAACACGAACAGACCGGCCGGCCCGATCGCCATCATCATCACGGCCGCCGCCGCCGGCCCGGCGATTGCCCCGGTGCCGTAGGCGAGGATGAGGCCGGCGCTGGCCGAGACGACGTGGGCGGAATCGACCGAGTCGTTGGTATGCGCCGCCCCCAGCGGATAGATGGTGAAGATCGCCGCCCCCAATACCGGTGCCAGGACCAGCAACATGGTCGGAACGTGGCCGGCAAGCCCCGGAACCAGCAGGGCGGCTGCCGCCACCATGCCGATAAGGAAGGTGACCAGCAGCACGCCCAACAGCACGTAGCGGCGGTCCGTGCGATCTGACAGACGGCCGAGCGGCCACTGGAACAGGAGGCCGCCGATGATGGCGGCCGCCATCAGGCGCGACGTGCCGGCGGTGCCAAGCCCGGCCTCCTCGGCGAAGTAGGGCATCAGGCCATAGAACGCCCCCAGGATGAGGCCCGAGGAGAGCGCGCCGGCAACGCCGACCGGCGAGACGTTCCACAGGTCGCGCAACCCCAGCCGGGACGGCGGGTTCGGCGTCGGCGCCACCGTCCTCCGGGTGCCGGCCACCGGCACCAGGGCCAGCGACAGCAGGGCGGCCGAGATGGCGAACAGGCCGAAGCCGCTGGAGTCGGGGACGAGAAGCAGCAGTTGGCCACCGCCCTGGGCGATGTAGATGACGATCATGTAGAGCGAAAAGATGCGGCCGCGGTTTTCGTTGACAGTGCGCTCGTTGAGCCAGCTTTCCGAACACACCGCCAGGCCGGCGATGCAGAATCCATGGACAAACCGCACAGCCCCCCACGGTTCCGGCGCCACGAAGAAGGGAAGCATCAGGGTGGTCGCCGAGAAGATCGAGGCCAGCGCCGCATAGGCGCGGATGTAGCCGACGCCGGCCAATAGGCGATAGGCCCAGAATACCCCCAGCCAATACCCCACGTAGTAGCCGGACGTAATGGCCCCGGCGACGATCACCGGGAATTCGGCAACCGCCATGCGCAACGCGAGCGCGGTGCCGAGCAGGCCGCTGCCGAGATTGAGGATGGCACTTCCCAAAAGCAGCGCCGCGATGGCGATGAGGGTTTTGCGCATGCCTTTAAGGAATGGCGACCGATGGGCTTTGTCAATGCAATCCCGGCCGGCGGCGTTGCACGGGACTGCCACACAAAGTATCCTCCGCGCGGCAATCAACCGAACCAAACAATCGATCCTGGGGGGCATTCATGAAATCCCGCGAGCTGCTTGTCCAATCCTTCCACGCGGCCCTGGCTGCCTGCGACTCGGCCAAGGTCGTCCCCCCACACCTGCCCACGCCGCCGAAGGGTCGCACGCTGGTGGTCGGCGCCGGCAAGGCCGGTGGCTCGATGGCCCGCGCGGTGGAGGACAACTGGCCGGCCGAGGCGGCGCTTTCCGGTTTCGTCATCACCCGCTATCAGCACAAGGTCGACACCCGGCGGATCACCGTCATCGAGGCCGGCCACCCGGTACCCGACGAGGCCGGCGGCAAAGCCGCCCGCCAGATTCTGGACGAGGTCAAGACGCTGGGACCCGACGACCTGCTGCTGTGCCTGATGAGCGGCGGCGGTTCGGCCCTGATGACGCTGCCGGCGCCGGGCCTTACCGCCGACGACATGAAGGCGGTGAACAAGTCGCTGCTGCGCTGCGGCGCCAACATCCAGGAAATGAACGTCGTGCGCAAACACCTGTCGGCCAGCCAGGGCGGTCGCTTGGCCGCCGCCTGCAAAGCCCCGGTGGTGGCGCTGATTATTTCCGATGTGACCGGCGACGATCCCACCCATATCGGGTCGGGCCCATGCGCGCCCGACCCCTCGACCTATGAAGATGCCCTTTCGATCATCGCCCGCTACGAGGTGGAGGCGCCGAAGTCCGTTATAGCCCATCTGGAATCCGGCCGGGCCGGCAAGATCGAGGAGACGCCGAAACCGGGCGATCCGCTGTTCGCCCGCGTCGAGAACAAGGTCATCGCCACCAGCCAGAATGTACTGCGCGCCGCCGAGGCGTTCTTCCAGAGCCAGGGTATCATCACCGCCATCCTGGGCGACAGCATCACCGGTGAATCCCGCGAGGTCGCCAAAGTCATGGGCGGCATCGCCCGTCAGGTGCAGGCGCACGGCCACCCGTGGCCATGCCCGGTAGCCATCCTGTCTGGCGGGGAGACCACCGTCACCGTGCGCGGCCAGGGGCGCGGCGGACGCAACGTCGAGTTCCTGCTGTCGCTGGCCATCGATCTGAACGGGGCGACGGGCATCTACGCGCTAGCCGCCGACACCGACGGCATCGACGGATCGGAAGACAATGCCGGGGCCGTCCTCGGGCCGGATACCCTGGCCAGGGGCCGCAAGGCCGGCATGAAGGCATTGGCCTACCTGGAAAACAACGATGCCTACACGTTCTTCAAGGGGATCGACGACCTGCTGATCACCGGCCCGACCCTGACAAACGTCAACGATTACCGAGCCATTCTGATCGAATAAGTGTAGAATAGCCCTCTCTCCCACGCAACGGAGGAGGGCGGCATGGCGCGCTTCGAATGGAAGGCGGATCTGGCCACCGGCGACGAGGTGGTGGACAGCCAGCACCGGCAACTGATCGAATTCGCCAACCGATTCCTCGAAGCTGCACAACACGGCCGCGAAAAGGCCATTCTCCAGAACTCGTTTGAGATGCTGGAGCGATATACGCACGAACATTTCCGGGACGAGGAGCGGCTGTTCCGCAAGATAGGCTCGCGGCGGCTGGACGATCAGCGGACCCAACATGCCCAGATGCGCAACGAACTGAAGGCCATCCGCTCGCTGTGGATGTCGAACTTCGGCTTCGTCAACGAGGTGCCCCGCGCGCTCGAGGCTTGGCTCGAAACGCGACTGCTGCCCCACTTCTTCGAGCACGACCGCCGGGCTTTCGAGGACCGTCGTGCCTCCCCACCCCCCCGCAAATGAGGGGGTATGGCGTCAGCGTTTTCGTTTGCCGAACAGGGGCGGACTGGGCACCAGGATAATCCCATCCCCACCAATGGCCCCCGATTCCCTCACAGGAATCAGGGGCCACTAGGGAGGAACTAGGGACTCCGACCGCCTACCCGATCATTTGGCGCCACGCGATCCGTGGGGTGTGAGCGCGCGGATCAAATGCTCCGCGACAACCTAGCGGCGCCCCCCGCCACCGCCGTGGCCGCTACCACCGCCACCACCGTGGCCGCCGTCATTGCCGCCGCCGTGACCGCCGCCGCCACCACCGTGACCGCCGTCATTGCCGCCGCCGTGACCGCCTCCACCGCCACCGTCATTGCCGCCGTCACTACCATTATCGTTACTGCTGTTATCGCTGCTGGCGCTCGCGGAGGACGAGTCACCTGATGCGGGACCGTTGTCGCTACCACCGAATTCTTGGTTGCCTTCAGGTCCAGCAGCCGGCGCCAGCTGTTGCAAGGTGGCCAAATAGGGGACGCAACGGCCGGCCTCAAGGGCCTCGACTAGCTGTTGGCCGGCGAGACCGGCGCAATCGCCGTCTGCGCCAGTGGAACCGAGTTCCACCTGCGCGGCGGGTCCCGCTGCCGGGGCCAACGATCGAAGCTTTGCCATATAGGGCTGGCACTGGCCCTGCTGCAGCGATTGGACGAGTTGCCCGGCGGACAAGGACTCACATCGGGCTATCTCTTCCGCGGATTGGCATCCTGCCACCAGAAGGGCAGTCGACCCAAGCAACACGCCAATAAAGGCGCGAATTCCTGGGCGATAATTTCTTCTAAATGCGAATTTGATCATGGTTCTGGCACTCCAAATACAGGAACACCAGGAATATTAATCAATTTTTATCGAACGATAATTTGGTATATGTGGTATAGTTTATGCCATTTGTGGTTAGTTACATCATAAATACTTACTATGTTGTTTCCATCCTCTACCACTTTTTATTAAATGCTTATGTTTATTGTATTTTATGGGTATCTGCTTTATATCTCGGTTGAGCGGTGTCTTTTTTGAGGTACCTCCCATGAATGAGTGCGCCCGTCACAGCTTGGAATGCCGGTAGCCATGCATCGGGCGAACAGCCGACGCGGTCGGGCCGGGGCATGTCGGATTGGCGGTGCCGGATTTCTCCCGGCCGCTCTGGCCTTGATAGCGATCGCGATGGTTTCTGCCAAAGGCTGGGCAGCCGAAGAGATGCCCGACCTGTTCCCCGGCTTCGCGGTGGCCAGAGTCGACGCGCGTTTGCCGTTACCGCAGTGGGAGGAGATCATCTCGGCTTTGCGCCGGGATAGCGCCAGGGTTGAAGCGTGCCGCGCCGACCCGGGGTGCAGTGACCGCCCGGCCAGACGGGTCGCGGGCTTGGTGGAACGGCTGGCATCGAGCGACCGCAGTCACCAGATCGCCGCCGTCAACGAAGCCGTGAATGCCGTTCCGTACGAGTCCGATGCCCAGAAATTCGGCACCCAGGATCGATGGCAGTCGCCGCTCGATTTTTTCGACGGATCCGGCGACTGCGAAGATTTCGCGATCGCCAAGTATTTCATGCTCCGCCAACTCGGGGTTTCGGACGACGACCTGCGGATCGTCATCTACTTCGAGCCGCGGAACCAAGCGATGCATGCGATCCTTGCGTCGACCGCGGACGGTAGGATGGCGATTCTCGACAACCGGTCGGCGCGGATCACTTCTGTTGCCGACTACCCCGCGGCAGCCCCCAAGTATGCCGTGAACGTCGGCAAACGTTGGGTATTCGTGCGCCTCGACGAGCGCCTCGCCGGAAGAGAAAAAGAGGTAGTCGAGATGCCCATGCCCGCCGAGGCCACGCCAGGACGATAGCCAAACCTCCATAGCGGGGCGGCATGCTCTCGCGGCAAAGGTTGACTTATTGAACGCGCAGGTGTCTTCGCTGGCCTCTTAAGCCGCGAAAAATCTGGATTCCAGGGGTTGCTCCGAGAGAGTGGCTGGGGCGCCAGGATTCGAACCTGGGATCGCGGGACCAAAACCCGCTGCCTTGCCGCTTGGCTACGCCCCAAGGCAATCGGCGGGCGAAATCTACGCGCAAAAACGCCCTCCCGCAAGGCGCCAGACGGCTAAGCCGGCGACCCCATCTCGGTTGCGCCGGCCAGCATGGGAGCCGGCTGGACCCACCATCGCGCATGCGCCGCGGCAATGGCCGCGGCGGCGGTGGCGGCTTGCCCCGCCTCGGCGAACAGGCCGAAACAGGTCGCCCCGCTGCCCGACATGCGGGAAAGCGCGCAGCCCGGCTGGGCGGCAAGCGAGGCCAGCACGTCGGCGATCACCGGGGCCAGGGTCAGGGCCGGCTCGGTCAGATCGTTGCGACAACGGGCGAGTTGGGCGAACAGGGCCGCGGCATCCTGTGGCGCCGACGAAAAACGGCCCGGCGTGGAAAAGGCGCCGCTGCGGGCCTTGAAGATCTGCGGCGTCGCCACGGCGATACCAGGATTGACCAGCACCATCCATGCGGGCGGCAGCGGCGGCGGCGGCGCGATATCTTCGCCGATGCCGCCGACGAAGGCCGGCCTGCCGGCCAAGCATACCGGCACGTCGGCCCCCAGAGCGAGCGCCAGGTCGGCCATCGTCCCGGAGTCGGGCTCGATCCGCCACAAGGCCGAGAGCGCCTTGAGCGCGGCGGCGGCATCCGCCGAGCCGCCGCCGATGCCGGCGGCGACCGGCAGGCGCTTGGTCAGGCGAATCCGCGCCCCCGCCTTCACGCCCATCCGTTGAGCCAGGGCACGCGCGGCGCGCAGCACCAGGTTTTCCGGCCCGGCCGGAACCAGGGGGCCGAACGGTCCGTCGACGGCAAGCGTCAGATCGGGCGCCGGGGCCACGGCCAGGTCATCGCCGACCCCGGCGAACACGATGAGGCTGTCGAGAAAGTGGTAGCCGTCGGCCCGCCAGCCGACGACATGCAGATAGAGGTTCACCTTGGCCGGGGCCAGGCGGACGACATCTTTCGCCGCCGCCACGGCCGTCGCCGTTCCCATCGGCGCCCCGTCAGCCATCTCGGCCCGGCGCCGCGTCCTCGACGACGCCGGTCTTGAGCTTCTTCTCGATGGTCGCGACCAGATCGGCTTCGGGCTCGAACCCCAGCGACCGGCGCCACTGGAAGCGGGCTTCCTGGAGCCGCCCCACCTTCCAATAGGCGTCCCCCAGATGGTCGTTGATCACCGGGTCTTCGGGGCGCAGTTCAACCGCACGCTCGAGTTCGCGCACGGCCCCCTCGATGTCGCCCAACCGGTAGAGGGCCCAACCCAGGCTGTCGACGATGAAGCCATCGTTGGGGCGCAGTTGGACGGCCTTCCTGATCATCCCCATGGCACGATCGAGGTGCAGGCCCATGTCGACCCAGGAATAGCCGAGATAGTTGAGCACGTAGGGCTGCTCGGGCTCGTACTCCAGCGCCTTCAGAAAGTCGCGCTCGGCCCGCGGCCATTGCTTGGACCGTTCCAGCGCCATGCCGCGTGAATAGAGCAGCGACCAGTGCTGCTTGTTCAAGGGGCCGACGCGGGCCACCGCCTGGTCGTAGATCTCGACCGCCTCGACGAAACGCTGGTGGCCGCGCAGGATGTTGCCCAGCGTGATCAGGGGCTCCGGATCCTTGGGGTTCTCGCCGGCCATCTTGCGCAGCAGGGAGATCGCCCCCTCGGTCCTGTCCAAGGCGTTGAGGTTGAGCGCCATGCGAATGTTGGCGGCCCGCGCGAACGGCGAATTGGCCTTGATCCCCGCATAGACCTGGTTGGCGCTTTCCTGGCGTTCGCTGGTCTCCAGGATATCGCCGACCAGGAACTGGGCGACCGGGAAATCGGGCTTCAGGGCAAGGGCGAGCCGGCCCAGGATGAGGGCCATTTCCTGCGCGTTCTGCTGGCGGAAAGCGCCGGCCAGGTCGAACAGCGCCTGGGCCGCCCCGTCCTTTGCCGAGGCGATATCGGGCGCCGGAGGCCGGCCCGCGTCGAGCCGTGCCAAGGCTGGCTGCAGGAGATAGGAATCCGGATGCTCGGCAAGGAACCCCTGGTAGATGCGTCGCGCCTCCATGGGCTCGCCGGTACGCTCCAGAAAGGCGCCGTAAAGATCGACGGCCCGAAAAGCGAGACCGCCGTCGCCGGCAAGGGCCCGTTGGAACGCCTCTCCGGCCTCGTTCTTACCGCCGGCCAGGTCGTGGATCAGCGCCTCGTGCAGATCGGCCAGGGCATTTGTCCCCTCGCTGCGCTTCAGTTCCGCCAGCGTGGTCCGCGCCCCGTCAACGTCGCCGAGCCCGACCAGGGCCCAAGCCCTCAACATGGCGCCAACATAGCGGTTGATGCCGTTTTCGGGAAGGACCGCCAACCTTTTTCCGGCATCGGCGAACCGGCCGGCGCCGATGTCGTCGACGGCCAACGCATATTCGACGACCGAATTGTCCGCTCCCTTGCTTTCCAGCTTGCGGGCCAAAGTCACCGCATCGGCAAAGGCTCCTTCCGAAATCATGACGACGGTGGCGCGCAGCATCAGGTCGGCGTTTTCGGGGTCCTCCTTGAGGGCCAGCCGGAAATACTCGATAGCCTTGGGTCCATCCCTCTGCACCTGGGCATGGCGTCCCGCCAGGTAGTTGCCGACGAACGAAGCGCCGATCTGAACCGGCGCCCCCTCGACCAGCACGTCCTGGGCCGGCGTCTCGCCGGCGGCGGCAACCGTTCCCGGGCTCTTCGCCGTTTCGGCCGACATGCAGGCGGCAGGCAGCAGCGAAGCGAAAAGACCCACCACCATGAACCGCCCGCACCGGCGGATTCCAACGGAAATCGGTAAGTTGACGGACGACACCATTACAGGCCTTTCAATCGGGCAGCTCCCCCACCCGCTGAATATAGGGAGAGATTACATGTTCGGATAGTTCGGACCGCCGGCGCCCTCGGGCACGACCCAGTTGATGTTCTGGGTCGGATCCTTGATATCGCAGGTCTTGCAGTGGACGCAGTTCGAGAAGTTGATCTGCAACCGTTTCTGGCCGTCCTGCTCGATGAATTCGTAGACCTGAGCCGGGCAGTAGCGCTGCTCGGGCCCATCGTACTCGGCGAGGTTGACAGAGACCGGTATCGACGCGTCCTTCAGCGTCAGATGACAGGGCTGGTTCTCCTCGTGGCTGACGTTGGCCAGGAAAACCGACGACAGACGATCGAAGGTGAGCTTGCCGTCGGGCTTGGGGTACTCGATCTTCTTGCATTCCCTCGCCGGCTTCAGTGCCTTGTGATCCTCGTGGTGGTGGAACGTCCAGGGTGCCCGGCCGAAAAAGACGAAGGTATCGAGCGCCGAATAGGCGAGACCGCCCCACATCCCCCAGCGGAACGACGGGCGGATGTTGCGCACCTTGCGCAGTTCCGGCCACAGCCACGTCTTCTGGAGATTGTCGGGATAGGCGGTCAGTTCGCCGCCGCCGGCCAGCGCCTCGAAGGCGGTCTCGGCCGCCACCATTCCCGACTTCATCGAGGTATGGGTGCCCTTGATCTTGGCGACGTTCATGAAGCCGGCGGCATCGCCGATCAAGGCGCCACCCGGGAACACCAGCTTGGGCACCGACTGGAAGCCGCCCTCGTTGATGGCCCTTGCCCCATAGGCGATGCGCCGCCCGCCCTCGAAGGTGGAGCGGATCGCCGGATGCGTCTTGAACCGCTGCATCTCGTCGAACGGGCTGAGATACGGGTTCTGGTAGTCCAGCCCGACGATGTAGCCGACGGCGACCTGGCTGTTGTCCAGGTGGTAGAGGAAGGAGCCGGCGTAGGTATGGCTGTCGGCCGGCCAGCCCACCGTATGGGTCACCGAGCCCGCCTTGTGCTTCTCCGGTGCCACTTCCCACAGTTCCTTGACGCCGATGCCGTAGACCTGCGGATCGGAATCCTCGGCAAGGCCGAAATGGCTGATCAGGAACTTGGAGAGCGATCCCCGGCAGCCCTCGGCCAAGAGCGTGTAACGGGCACGCAATTCCATGCCCGCCTGATGGCGTTCGGTGGGCTGGCCGTCGGCCCCCACCCCCATGTCGCCCGTGGCGACACCAGCGACACGGCCGCCCTCGTCGAACAGCACCTCGGCGGCGGCGAAACCCGGGTAGATCTCGGCACCGAGCTCTTCAGCCTGCTGGCCCAGCCAGCGGCAAAGGTTGCCCAGGCTGATGACATAGTTGCCGTGGTTGTTCATCTGCGGCGGGGTGGGCATGCGCAGGGACATCTTGCGGGTCAGGAAGAGGAAGCGGTCGGCCGCCACCGGCGTCGTCAGCGGCGATCCCTTCTCCGCCCAGTCGGGAATGAGTTCGTTGAGCGCGGTCGGTTCGAGCACTGCTCCGGAAAGGATGTGGGCACCGACTTCCGAACCCTTCTCGATGACGCAGACAGAAAGCTCGCGCCCGTGCTCGACGGCAAGCTGGCGCAGGCGGATCGCGGCGCTCAGGCCCGCCGGCCCGGCTCCGACGATCACAACATCGAACTCCATCGACTCGCGACTCATGTATGGTCCTCCCTGACCCGGCTTTGAAGTTTAGCGTTTCCTAACATAAGGCCGACTTTATCTTATCGGCACATCCCCGTGGAGGGGAATATCAAGAAACAGTGGCCGCCACCGCAGACGGTGGTAACCTAGGTTCATGGAGCGCAAGCTGACCCCGCAACAGGTCCTCCAATGGTATATCGAGGCCGGCGTCGACGAAACCATCGGCGACGCCGCGGTCGACCGTTTTCGGACGTCTCCAGCGGCACCGGCATTCCCCGTTCCGGCTCCGGCCGATTGGCCGACGGCAGCGGCCGGACCGTCCCTACCTCCCGCCCCGTCCATGCCCGCGCCCCTTACCCCTTCCGAAGGCGCCGTCGGCGAGGCCTATCGCGCGGCAGCGGCGGCAACCAGCGTCGAAGCGTTGCGTCGGGTGCTCGAAGGATTCGACGGCTGCGCGCTCAAGAAAACGGCAACCAACCTCGTCTTCGGCGACGGCAACCCCGATGCCGACATCCTGTTCATCGGCGAGGCGCCGGGCGCCGAGGAAGACCGTCGGGGCATCCCCTTCGTCGGCGCCAGCGGCCAGTTGCTCGATCGGATGCTGGCCTCGATCGGCCTCGATCGCAGCCGCTTCTTCATCTCCAACACCGTGTTCTGGCGGCCGCCGGGGAACCGTAACCCGACGACCGGAGAAATGGCCATCTGCATGCCGTTCGTCGGACGCCTGATCGAACTGGTCAATCCCAAAATCCTGGTGGCCGTCGGCGGCCCGGCCGCCAGCAGCCTGCTGGCCCAGAACGTCAGCGTAAGCCGTCTGCGCGGCCGTTGGTTCCCTTATTCGTCGCCGGGCCTGGCCAGGCCGATCGAGGCCACCGTCATATACCATCCGGCCTTCCTGCTGCGCTCGCCCGCCCAAAAGCGGGCGGCGTGGCAGGATCTCATCGGCATCAAGCGCAAACTCGCCTCGCTCTGAGCGCCGGAACGATCAGCCACCGTCATCCTGGCGGAATTCCAGCAGATCCCCCGGCTGGCAGTCGAGGGCGGCACAGATCGCGTCGAGGGTCGCGAAGCGCACGCCTTTGACCTTGCCGGACTTGAGCAGCGACAGGTTCTGCTCGGAAAGGCCTATCTGCGCGGCCAGATCCTTCAGCCTGACTTTCCGCCGGGCCATCATGACGTCGAGGGTTACGATCACAGCCATCCCAATCGTCCCGCCTAGATGATCTGGGCCTGATCCTCGGCCAACTCCCGGGCCTCGTCCATGACCCAGGCAATGACCAGGAACATCGCCCCCATGAACAAGGTAACCAGTTGCGACGAGGAAAAGCCGACGGACAGCAGGCGCTGGCCCGGCGGGTTGCCGAGCGTGACGGCCAGGATCGTCAGCGTGTTCTCCAGCGGGCTGGCCAGGGTCATCGCCAGGACCGCCAGCGCGAAGCGGCGCAGCCGCTGCGCATTCTCCGCCGTAAAGATCTGCCCGCGGCCATACAACCCGAACAGGGCGCGCAGCTGCCATAAGGCGTAAACCATCAGGCCGGCGGGAAGCATGGAGGAAAGGAAGCCGAGGGCGAGCGAATATGCGGGGATCGGTTGCGGGACATGGACATGCCCTCCCACCCACGGGCGGAAGCCCGTGACCTCGCCGCCCCCGAACAGCCACCAGTCCAATGTGGCCCATATTGCCGCCAGTCCGATGGGGATGACCGGAATGGCAACCGTGCAGGCCCCCCTCAGCAGGCGACTGGTTTTTTGAACACGGCGAAGGTTGTTCATGGCGGCCTCGCATCAAAAAAACTCATTGGCAAACGAGGCGTCACCATAAAACATGATTTTATTAATGTAAAACATTAAATTTTCAATTTTGATCGTGAAATATCTTCGCACCGGCCAGTGGCCACGCCGCCCCCGCCATGGAATTCGCACCCCCTGTCATCCTCCGGCAAGGCCCGCGGAGATATGTATCCGTAGCTGGCACCCAAGGGAAAACACGTGGCGTGGATTCGGTTGCCCGCCTTCGACCGATGTTTTATAAAATTGCGCGTATTTTCGGGCTCATCAATCTTTAGACGTGTTGATGTTTGAACGTATTGTCATTTGCCTTTTTGCGTCAGTCCTATTAGTTGCCGCGCCGGAACAGGCGCGAGCAGCCGATCCGCTATCCGAAATGGGCGCCGAAATAGCGTCCCTCACGCCCGCCAGTGGCTGGACCGACGCCATGACGGCGTTGCCCCAGGTTCTTTCGGATGACGACGTCTCCCGCTACCGGGAGATTTTCTCGCTGCAAGAAGACGGCAACTGGAAGGCAGCGGACAAACGGATCGAGGCGCTCGAAAACCGCATCCTCATGGGTCACGTCCTTGCCCAGCGCTACCTGCACCCCACGAAGTACCGCTCGCTCTATAAGGAATTAAGGGACTGGATGGCGGATTACGCCGACCATCCGAATGCCCCTCGGATCTACCAAGTGGCCCTGAAGCGCCGTCCCGCCAATGGCAAGCCGCCGGCCCCTCCCGTCAATCCCGGCAACGGCCTGAGCGCCAAGCCGTTGGACTACGCAGCCGAGATGCGGCCGGCGCGCAAGGCGATGTCGGCGGCAGAGCGCAAGAAGGTCGAGGCGCTGCAGGGCCAGATCCGCGGCCATCTGAAGAACGGCCACACCCTGGCAGCCAAAAAAATTCTCGAATCCGACGACGTGAGGAAGCGGTTCGACCCCTTCGAGTTCGACCGCGCCCAGTCCGCCCTCGCCAACCGCTATTTCATCGAGGGCCGTGACGAGTGGGCCTATGACTGGGCCAGCCGCGCGGCCACCCGCTCGGGCCAGTATCTTCCGGACGCGCATTGGGTCGCCGGCCTGGCGGCATGGCGACTGGGCCAGCTCGACAAGTCGGCCGTCCATTTTCAGGCCGTCGCCCAGTCTCCCAACAGTTCGAACTGGATGATTTCGGCCGGCGCCTTCTGGGCGGCCCGCGCCCATCTGGTCAATCGCAAGCCCGCCGAGGTCAATCGCCTGTTGGGCAAGGCCGCCGCCTACCCGCGGACCTTCTATGGCCTGCTGGCCCGACGCATCCTCGGCATGCCGACCGCCTTCCGCTGGATCCTTCCGCCGCTGGAGGAAGCCGCCATCGAGGCGGTCGCCGCCACCCCGGCCGGACAACGTGCCCTGGCCCTGATCGAGGTGGGGGAGGAGGACCGCGCCGAGCAGGACCTGCGCCTGCTGGTGTCGCGCGGCGGGGCCGACCTCGCCCGCGGCGTCATGGTGCTGGCCAGCCGGGCAGGTATGCCGGCGCTGGCCATCCGCCTGAACATGGCGCTGTTCCCCGGCGGCGGCGGCTTCGACGGGGCGGCATTCCCGATTCCCCGATGGACCCCCGGCAACGGCTTCAGGGTGGACCGGGCGTTGGTCTACGCCCTCATCCGTCAAGAATCCCAATTCAATCCCAACGCCATCAGTTGGGCCGGCGCCCGTGGGCTGATGCAGTTGATGCCCGGCACCGCCAGTTTCGTCGCCCGCGACCGCCGCCTGCGCAGCAGCGATCGTCATCGGCTGTACGACCCCGACGTCAATCTGGAGTTGGGCCAAGCCTATATCGAAATCCTGCTCAACGAAGGGCATATCGCCGGCGACCTTTTCCATCTGGCGGCGGCGTGGAACGGTGGCCCCGGCAACCTCAGCAAGTGGCAGCGCCGCGTCAACGGCGTTGACGATTCGCTGCTGTTCATCGAAAGTATTCCGTCGGCGGAGACCCGCGACTTCGTCGAACGGGTGCTGACCAATTTGTGGATCTATCGCGACCGATTGGGCCAGACCAATCCGTCGCTGGACGCCCTGGCATCGGGAGAACGGCCGGTTTACGTGCCGCTCGATGCGCAAACCATCAACGTGGCGCAACATGGCCAAGATAACCGGTGAGCGACCGTTCCTTGCGGTCAACATTGCGGTGCTGACGGTTTCCGACAGCCGCACGCTCGAATCCGACCGCTCGGGAGACACCCTGGTCGAGCGTATCGCCGCCGCCGGCCACAAGGTGGCGGCCCGCCAGATCGTCAAGGACGACATCCCGGCCATCGTCGCCGTTCTCAAGCAGTGGATTGCCGATCCCGCCATCGACGCCGTCATCGCCACCGGCGGCACCGGGGTGACCGGGCGCGACATCACGCCGGAGGCGTTCGCCCAAGTCGTCGAGAAGGATATCCCCGGCTTCGGCGAACTGTTCCGCATGCTGAGTTATCAGAAGATCGCCACCTCGACCATCCAGTCCAGGGCCACGGCCGGCGTCGCCGGCGGCACCTATCTATTCGCCGTGCCCGGTTCGCCAGGCGCCTGCAAGGACGCCTGGGACGACATCCTGGTGCATCAGCTGGATTCCCGCCACAAGCCCTGCAACTTCGTCGAACTGATGCCGCGCCTCAAGGAACACCTGTCCTAGCGCCTATCGCCGCCCTTGAGCCAGCGGGCCAGGGCGGCGCCGTCATCGACGTCCTCCAGCATGTCCAATCGGGCCGCCGTTTGGCTGGGCCCGAGGTTGGCCAGGGTGTCGGCGAGCGCATGTTCGCTCGACCAGCGGACATTCCCGAACAGGCGGACTACCCGCGGCCGGCGTCTGAGGCCGACCAGCCAGTAGCCGCCGTCGGAGGCCGGGCCGAACACCGCGTCGTGACGGCCGAGCGCGGCGAAGGCCGCCTCGACGTGCCGGCGGCGAAGGCCGGGAACGTCGGTGCCGACGATGACGACGGGGCCGGGCGGCAGCAGGCGCATCGCCCGGTCCATGCGTTCCCCGAGGCCACCCTGCCCCTGCGGGATGATGGTCCATTCGGCCGGCCACAAAGCTTGGTGAGCCACCCAGGCGTCAGGGGTCACCGCGACCCAAGCTTGCCAGCGGCCGCCCCCACCCAATCGCCGCAGGACGGAGGCCAGCGTACGCCGATAGAACGCCCAGGCGGCCACCAGGCCGATGTCCCTGGCCAGCCGGCTCTTGACCCGGCCCAGGCGGGGAGCCTTGGCGAAAATCACCAGATGGCGGGGAACGCTCATCGGTAGAACCGCTCGATCCGCCGGAGATCGATGCCCAGGAAGAAGAGCGAGAGGCAGGTGAGGTTGCGCAGGCCGCGGCGCATGTAGCCGTCCTTGCGATAGCGCGCCGCCGAGGTGACGGCGGCAACGTCGAGGACCGTCAGCCGGGACCGCCCGATCCGCCGCACCAGGTCGACATCCTCCATCAGCGGCATCGGCTTGAAGCCGCCGAGCACGACATAAAAGTCCCGGGCGATGAGCAGGCCTTGGTCACCGTACGGCAACCCGAGCCTCCGCGTCCGCCAGTCGACCCATCGCTCCAGCCGGCGCGCCGCCGGCGACGGGTCGTCAAGCGCGAAGCGGAAGACCGCCGCCCACTCGCGGCTGGCCTGATTGCCGATGAATCCGGCGACCACCCAATCCCATCCCGGCGCCGGAACCGTGTCGGCATGCAGGAACAGAAGCCAATCGCCGGTTGCCGCCGCCGCCCCGGCGGCCAGTTGCATCCCCCGCCCGCGCGGCGCCGCGATGACCCGGGCGC
>JACZKS010000084.1 GCA_014859895.1 Rhodospirillales bacterium | reverse complement strand
GGCCCCGGCCGTGCCCGGCGCCTTCGATTTTCAGCGGCAGTCCTATTTCCGCGGCCTCGGTGCCGTAGGGTTCGCCATGGGGCGGGCGGAGGGGGTTGCGCCGGGCGAGGCCGGCTCGCCGGTCCTCGCCCTGGCGGGGTTGCGCCAAAGGATCGGCGAGCGCGTCACCGGCGGCCTGGAAGGGACGGCCGGCGCCATGGCCCGCGCCTTGATGACCGGCGAGCGCGGCGCCATACCCGAGGACGTGCTGGCCGCGATGCGCGATTCCGGCCTCGCCCACCTGCTGGCCATTTCCGGCCTGCATATCGGGTTGGTGGCGGGCATTCTTTTCGTCGGGCTGCGTGCCGCCCTGGCCCTGGTGCCATACATTGCCTTGCGGTTTCCGATCAAGAAATGGGCGGCGGCGGCGGCGCTTCCCGGCGCGGCGGCGTATGCGCTGATCAGCGGCGCGACGGTGCCGACCCAGCGCGCCTTCCTGATGCTGGGCTTGGTGCTGCTGGCGGTGCTGCTCGACCGCCGCGGTTTGAGCATCCGCACGGTGGCGTGGGCGGCGCTGGCCATCCTTCTTGTGCAACCCGAAAGCCTGCTCGGCGCCAGCTTCCAGTTGTCGTTCGCAGCTGTCGTTGCGTTGATCGCCGCCTATGAAGAGATCGCCGAGCGCCGCTTCCGCGACGATGGACGGCGGCGCGCCTGGCCGTGGAAGATTGTGCTCTATGTCGGCGGTGTGGCGCTGAGCAGCCTGATCGCCGGCGCCGCCACCACCCCCTTCGCGCTTTATCACTTCAACCGTCTGGCCGCCTTCGGCATGGCCGCCAACATGGCGGCGGTGCCGCTGACCGCTTTGTGGGTGATGCCGTGGGCGGTGGTTGCCTTCGCGCTGATGCCGTTCGGCCTCGAAGCCCTGGCGCTTGCTTCCATGGGCTGGGGGGTGGAGGCGATCATCGGCGTCGCCCGCGAGGTGGCGGCCTGGCCGGGCGCGGTCACCCTGTTGCCGTCCATGCCGACGGCGGGCCTCGTCGCCGTCACCGTGGGCGGGCTGTGGCTCTGCCTGTGGCGAGGCCGCTGGCGGCTTTGGGGGATCGCCGGCATCGTCGGCGGGTTGGTCAGCGGGGCTTGGGTGAGCCCGCCAGACGTTCTTGTCGACGATGCCGGCCGGTTGATGGCGGTGCGCACTGCCGACGGCTCGCTTGCCGTTTCCAGCCGCCGACTCGGCCGCTTTGATGCCGAGGTGTGGATGCGCCGGGCCGGCCAGGAAGAGGCGCCGGCGGTTTGGCCGGCCGCCGGGACGGGGGGCGACGGCTCGCTGGCTTGCGATATCCTGGGATGCATCCATCGCGCCAACGGCCACACCGTCGCCCTGGTGCGGGACGAGGGGGCGCTGGCCGAGGACTGCCGCATCGCCGACGTGGTAGTGGCGACGGTGCCGGCGCGCCGGCCCTGTCCGTCGGCCACTGTGGTGATTGACCGCTTCGACCTGTGGCGGGAGGGTGCGCATGCCCTGTGGCTGGATAAGGACGGCATCAGGGTGAAAAGCGTCAACAAGGTACGCGGGGAAAGGCCGTGGGTGGTGCGGCCCCGCGCCAGAAGCCCGGCAGGGCTTGGCAACTGACCGGGCAAGGGCCACATCTGCCCCTATGACAGCGGCCCTGCGGCGAACGAAAGGCAGAAGGCGCGTGAAGATGGCGCTGGCCGGGGCCGCCCTTGTCCTGCTGTCCCTTGCCGCCCATTCCGAGGCCGATTCCCTGGCCTTCACACCCGCCGATATCCTCGACTGGCGGCCTGAAACCTTCCAGGGTGAAACCCGTTACGAGGTGGCCGATGTCGGTGCCATGGCCGCGGTGCGCGCCTCATGCAAGGCCTCGGCCTCCGGCCTCGTGCTGGAGCGGCGCATCGATCTCGCCAAGACGCCGGTGGTCGAATGGTCGTGGGGGATCGAGGGCGTGTTCGAGGGCGAAGCCGACGAAGCCCGCAAGGAGGGCGACGACTATCCGGCGCGCCTGTATTTCGTCAAGAAGGGCGGCTTCAACCCCTTCGCCACCCGGGCGATCAACTATGTGTGGGCCAGCGCCAAGCCGGCCGGCGCCGACTGGCCCAATGCCTATACATCGAAGGCCCACATCGTCGCCGTGCGGTCGGGGCCGCCGCAGGCGCCGATGGGCTGGGTGACCGAGCGGCGCAACCTGCGCGACGATTTCAAGCGTTACCACGGCCTCGACATCGACGCCATCGACGCAGTGGCCATCATGACCGACTGTGACAACCGTGCCGCCATGGCGTCCGCCTGGTACGGCGGCGTGCGCTTCCTGCCCGAGGAGGGTTAGGGCGCGGAACGAGGAGGATGCCGCCATGACGAACCCCCGCAACGACCGGCGCCCCGCCATCGCCCGTATCTGGCGCGGCCGCACGGAGGCGACCAAGGCCGATGCCTACGCCGAGTATCTGTACGAGCACGGCGTCAAGCCATTGGCCGAGAAGGCACTCGGCGTCCAGATGTTCCGCGAGGACAGGGCGACCGAAAGCGAGTTCGTCACCATCTCCTACTGGGAGAGCGTCGAGGCCATGTCGCGCTTCGCCGGCACCGATCCAAGGCGTATCCATCACCTGGAACGCGACGCCGAATTCCTCATCGAACTGCCGGAAGGCGTGCAGATCCTCGACATTGTCGCCGTCACGGGGCGGACGGGGGAGGCCGGAGCCTGATCGACACCGTCTGTCACGCCACCGCCTGCAAGCCTTTCCTGGCGACCAGAGTGAGGAGCTTGAGGGAGGCGCCGCGCGGGCGTTTCTCGCCGCGCTCCCACTGGCTGACCAAGCCGGTGGTAACGTTGAGATAGCGGGCGAACACGGCCTGGCTGGCCTTCTCGCGCAGGCGGATGGCACGGATCTCCTCGGCCGAGAGTTGTTCGACCGGGGTCAGGCACATCTCGTCGAAGGCCTTCATGGTCCGCTTGTCGATGACGCCCGCCTCGCGCAAACCCTGGGTGGTCTCGTGAACGGCGGCTAGCGCGTCGCTGCGATACTGCTTAGCCATGACACTCGATCTCCCGTAGCGTTCCGTTCCTTGTCGCCGCCGCAAGCGCCGCGTCGCCGAGCGAGAGCATGGCGGCGGCAAGCTGGCGGAAGGCCTTCAATTCGTCCGGGCGGATATTGTCGCGGTCGCTCTTGGCGAAGCCGTAGACGAAAACGGCCATCGTTTCCCGCCGGAAAAGGATGATAGTCCGAAAGCCGCCGGATTTGCCCCGACCCCGGCGGGCGATCCGCTGCTTGATCACCCCGCCGCCAAGGTCGGCATCGATCTGTCCGGCTTCGGCACGGGCAATCGCCTCGCAGAGATCATCGTCGAGAATGCCCTCATGACTGGCGAAACGCCCAAAAACCTTCGTCGAGAAGATGCGTCCCGCGCCCCTCGTGCCCATATCTATCACCCGGTACTATAGCACCAAGAGTGGTAGTTTTCCAGTGGTGTAACTCGATGACGCTGTCGTTACCGATCAGTACTTGCGGATCAGCCCCACCAGCTTGCCCTGCACCTGGACCTGGTCGGGGCCGAAGATGCGGGTTTCGTATTTCTTGTTGGCGGGTTCCAGCGCGATGGAATCGCCGCGCCGGCGCAGGCGTTTCAGCGTCACCTCGGTATTCTCGACCAGGGCCACCACGATGGTGCCGTTCTCGGCGGTGTCGCAGCGCTGGATGACCACCGTGTCGCCATCCTCGATGCCGGCGTCGACCATCGAATCGCCATCGACGCTGAGCGCATAGTGCTCGCCGGTGCCGAGCAGTGAGGCTGGCACATCAATGGAGGCCGTGTTGTCGCGCATGGCCTCGATGGGGGTGCCGGCGGCGATCAGGCCATAGAGCGGCAGTTCGACGGCGCCGGCCTCGGGCCGGGCGGCGCGGGCCGTCGACGGCTTGAACTGGCCGCGGATGACCTTGGGGGCGAAGGCATTGCGCGGCGCCGTCCCGTTGCCGGCCTCGGCGTTTTCCGGCAGCTTGAGAACTTCGAGCGCGCGGGCGCGATGCGCCAGGTGGCGGATGAAGCCGCGCTCCTCCAGCCCGGTGATCAGCCGGTGGATGCCGGATTTGGAGCGCAGGCCCAAAGCCTCCTTCATTTCCTCGAAGGAGGGTGAAACGCCTTTGGTTTTTAGGTGATCGTTGATGTAGATGAGGAGTTCGTACTGCTTGCGGGTCAGCATGGGTTTACTCCGGGCCGTCACCCAAGATTTCCGGCATGGCGGCGGTGTTGCGATGCATATCAACCCGGGGGCCCTGCGCCGCTTTCGCACGTCTGGCGTCACCCCGAAACCGGCACCACAAAATATGGAACAAAAGCAAAACGTCGCCACATGTTCTAGTTTAGTTCTCGTGGCCGGTCAAGCACCATTTTGATTAGCCGTGGCGGGTGGCTCTATTTCGGTGACAGTGCACTAAATTCCGCGAGAGGGCGGCCCGCCGCAATGAGCCGAAGGTTCCGGAATTTAGTGCGCTGTCACCGAAATTAGAGGGCGACGATCTCGACCCGTTCGCCGGCTTTGGCGGGCGGCGCGTTGGGCGGGCGGACCACCAGACAGTCGGCGTCGGCGAAGCGGGCCATCAGCGCGCTGTCCTGGGCCTCGAACGGGGTGGCGACGGCCTCGCCGTCGGCACCGACGGTCAGGCGGGAGCGCAGGTAGTCCTGGCGGTGGTCGTTGGCCGGCAGGTCGTGGCCGAGGCGGGCGGTCGGCGCCGGGCCTGGGCGGTCGGTAAGGCCCAGCATGGCCCGCATGGCCGGACGCAGGAAGAGCAGGGAGGTGACGCCGACCGAGACCGGGTTGCCGGGGAGTCCCAGTACCGGCACGTCGCCCAGCCGCCCGAAGATGAGCGGCTTGCCCGGCCGCATGGCCACCCGATAGAAGCCGAGGTCGAAGCCTTGGGCGGCCAGGGCCTGGCGCACCAGGTCGTGGTCGCCGACAGAGGCGCCGCCGATGGTGACCAGAAGGTCGGCGCCGCGTGCGCCGGCCAGCATAGCGGCGAGCGATTCCTCGGTGTCCCGGGCGATGCCGAGGACCACAGGAAGGCCGCCGAAGGCGGTGACGTAAGCAGCCACCGCCAGGCTGTTGGAGCCGACGATCTGGCCTTCCGCCAGTGGTTCGCCCGGCATCACCAGTTCGTCGCCGGTGGCAAGGATGGCCACCCGCGGCCGGCGGGTGACGGCGAGCCACGGCACGTTCATGGCGGCGGCAAGCCCGATGTCGCGTCCGGTCAGCCTTCGTCCGGCCTTGAGCATGACGTCGCCGCGCCTGAAATCCATGCCGGCGCGGCGGACCCAGCGGCCGGGCCTCGGCGCCTCGCGGACGATGACGGCGTCGCCCGCGGCTTCCGCATCCTCCTGGATGACGATGGCGTCGGCGCCGGCCGGCATGACGGCACCGGTGAAGATGCGCACGCACTGCCCGGCACCAACCGTGCCGGCAAAAGGATGGCCGGCCGCCGATTGGCCGATGCGGGTCAGCGTCGCCGGCGCCTGCGCTGCGTCGGCGGCGCGCAACGCGTAGCCGTCCATCGCCGAGACGTCGAGCGGCGGGCTGTCGAGCCGGGCGGCGACGTCCTCGGCAAGCGCCCGACCCAATGCCGTGTCGAGGCCGACCGTCTCGGTGGCCAGTGGCGCGAAACCGGACACGACCTTGGCGACGGCTTCGGCGACGGAGAGCATCACGGGGCCTCGAAGGTGCCGGACTTGCCGCCGGCCTTGTGGACGAGGCGGATGTCGACGATGCGCATGGCGCGGTCCATCGACTTGCACATGTCGTAAACGGTGAGCGCTGCCACCGCGACGGCGGTCAGCGCCTCCATCTCGACGCCGGTGCGGCCCTCGATGCGGCAGGTCGCCTCGATGTCGACGGCGTTGCGCTGGGCATCGCAGGTCAGGCGAACCTCGACGGCATCCAGCCCCAGTGGGTGGCAGAGCGGGACGAGATCGGAGGTCCGCTTGGCTCCCATGATGCCGGCCAGTTGGGCGACGGTGAGCACGTCGCCCTTCTTGATGCCGCCGGCCTGGATGCGGGCTAGCGTCTCGGGGGCCATGATCACCGAGCCTTTGGCTGTGGCGGTGCGCGAGGTGACGTCCTTGGCCGAGACGTCGACCATGCGGGCGTTGCCCTTGTCGTCGAAGTGGCTGAGTACAGCCATGGTCTAGCCTTTTGCCGGGGCCAGGGCGCCGGCCAGCAGGGCGCGGGTCGCCGCCTCGATGTCGCTCTGGCGCATCAGGGATTCGCCGACCAGGAAGCAGCGCACCCCGATGCGGGCCATGCGAGCCAGATCGTCGGGGGTATAGAGGCCGCTCTCGCTGACGACGAGGCGATCGGCGGGGGCGCACGAAACCAGGGCTTCCGTGACGGCGAGGTCAACCTTCAGCGTCTTGAGGTTGCGGTTGTTGATGCCAAGCAGCCGGGCGTCCAGCCGGGCGGCGCGCTCCAACTCGGTGGCGTCGTGGACCTCGATCAGGGCGTCCATGCCGAACTCGCGGGCGGCGGCCACCAGTTCGACAGCCTGCGGGTCGCTGACGGCCGCCATGATGACGAGCACGGCGTCGGCGCCCAGCGCGCGCGCCTCGATGACCTGATAGGGCTCCAGCATGAAGTCCTTGCGCAGGACCGGCAGGGCGACGGCGGCGCGGGCCGCCGTCAGGTATTCGTCGGCGCCCCGGAAATAGGGGCCGTCGGTCAGCACCGAAAGGCAGGTGGCGCCGCCCGTGGCGTAGGCGCGGGCCAGGGCCGGCGGATTGAAATCGGCGCGGATCAGGCCCTTGGAAGGGGACGCCTTCTTGATCTCGGCGATCAGGCCGTAGCCGGCCGCGGCGGCCGCTTCGAGCCGGGCGGCGAACCCGCGCGGCGGCGACGCCTGCTTGGCTGCCTCGATGACCATGCCCATCGGGCGGGCCGCCTTGCAGCGGGCGACGTGAGCGCGCTTGTCGGCGCAAATGCGGGCCAGCACGTCGCTCATGGGGTGGCGCCCGGCGGCGTCTCGTGGGTGATGGCGATGAGCCGCTCCAGCGCGGTGGCGGCGACGCCGGAATCGACGGAACGGGCGGCCAGCGCGACGCCATCCTTCAAGCTTTCCGCCTTGCCGGCGACGATGAGCGCGGCGGCGGCGTTGTAGAGCACGACGTCGCGTACCGGCCCCTTCTGGCCGCCCAGCAAGGCGCGCAGCGCGACGGCATTGGCCTCGGCGTCGCCGCCCCTCAAGTCCTCTGGCCGGGCCCGTGGCAGGCCGGCTTCCTCGGGCGTCACCTCGAAGGTGCGCACAGCGCCGTCCTTCAACTCGGCGACGTAAGACGGGCCGGTGGTGGTCAGTTCGTCCAGGCCGTCGGAGCCGTTGACGATCCACGCCGCCTCGCTGCCCAGGTTGGCCAGCGTTCGGGCCATCGGCTCGATCCATTTGCGGTCGAAGGTGCCGGTGAACTGGCGCTTGACGCCGGCCGGGTTGGCCAGCGGCCCCAGGATGTTGAAGATGGTGCGCACGCCCAGTTCGCCGCGTGGTCCGGCGACGTGGCGCATGGCGCTGTGATGTCGGGGCGCCATCAGGAAGCCGATGCCGGCTTCGGCGATGGCCCGTTCGATGAGGCGCATGTCGGCGTCGAGGTTGACGCCCAGCGCGGCCAGCACGTCGGCGGCGCCCGATTTGGACGAAACTGCGCGGTTGCCGTGCTTGGCGACCGGCACGCCGGCGCCGGCGACGACGAAGGCCGCGGTGGTCGAGATGTTGAAGGTTCCGGCCGAATCGCCGCCCGTGCCGACAATGTCGATGGCACCGGCCGGGGCCTTGATGGCGACGGCCTTGGCGCGCATGGCGCGCACCGCGCCGGTGATCTCGTCCACCGTCTCGCCGCGCACCCTGAGCGCCATCAGGAAGCCGCCGATCTGGGCCGGGGTGGCGTCGCCCGACATGATGATGCCGAACGCGCTCTCGGCCTCGGCTCCATTCAGCGACGCGCCGCCGGCCACGGTCGCCAGCAGGGACTTCATGTCCGACAGCGCGTTCATGCGGCGGCCCTCCCTTCGCGGGTCAGGCGGATGAAATTCTCGAGGATGTGATGGCCGTTTTCCGACGCGATGCTTTCTGGATGGAACTGCACGCCGTAGATGGGCAGCGTCTTGTGGGCCAAGCCCTGGATGACGTCGTCCTCGCTCTCGGCGGTGATTTCCAGGCAATCCGGCAGGTCGTCGCGCCTGACCATCAGCGAATGGTAGCGGGTGGCCGCGAACGGGCTGGGGATGCCGGCGAAGATGCCCTTGGCGGCGTGGCGAATCTGGCTGGTCTTGCCATGCATGGGCTTGGGCGCGCGCACCACGGCGCCGCCGAAGGCCTGGCCAATCGCCTGATGGCCGAGGCACACCCCCAACAGCGGCACACGGCCGGCGGCGGCGGCAATCAGGTCGAGGCAAATGCCGGCCCGGTCGGGATCGCACGGTCCGGGCGAGAGGACGATGCCTTCCGGCTTGAGCGCCAGCGCCTCGGCGGCCGTCAGCGCATCGTTGCGCTTGACCACCACCTCCGCCCCGAGTTCCCCCAGGTAGTGCAGCAGATTGTAGGTAAAGCTGTCATAGTTATCTATAAGAATATACATATCAATGCGTTACGGGATTTTTATAATGCGACGCACAAGCATCATAAAACCCCGACTCCCCCGAAGGTCCGCACGCCCGACGGTGCGGGGGCCAAGAATGCAGGGCGCATCCGCCAGCGTCAAGCCCGCGACGGCGCCAAGAGGGGGCCTTGGCGCCGTCGATGGCCGAGTTTTCGATCGAAGGGGCGGTTCGCGGGCCGGCGGCGCTACCGCTTGCCGGTCGCGGCCGGTCCCGATATGACGGTGCCGGTTTCCACGCCCGGGATACGGACGGCCGGGGCGTAGCCCTGCGGCCGGCTCGCGATCGTCACGCCGCCGGCGATCCGTTGCTGCTGCCCGTCCTGGAAGAAGGTGTAGGGGAAGAACGGTTCCGGGGCGCTTGCCGCATCGAGACGGGCGGCCAGTTCGGGCGGGATGTCGAAGGAGAGCGCGGCAAGGTTGTCCTCGAGCTGGGAGAGCTTGGTCGCCCCAAGGATAACCGACGCCACGCCCGGGCGGTTGGCGACCCAGTTGAGGGCGACCTGGGCCATGCCGCGGTTCATCTGCTTGGCCACGGCCTCCAGTTCGGCGACGATCCGCCAGTTGCGCTGCGTGAACTTCTGGAAGGCCGGGATGGGCGACCCCTTGACGGTGTCGAGGCGGCCGGCGCCGGTGCCCCCGTCCTCGCTCGGCCGGTACTTGCCGGAAAGCAGGCCGCTGGCGAGCGGGCTCCAGACCGTGATGCCCATGCCGTATTCTGTGGCCAGCGTTGTGTGTTCGCGCTCGATGTTGCGCTCGGCCAGGGAGTATTCGAGCTGCAGGGTTGAGACAGGCTCGTAACCGCGGAACTCGGCGATCGCCTGGGCGCGCGACGCATACCACCCCGGTACATCCGACAGGCCGACGTGGCGGACCTTGCCGGATCGCACCAAGTCGTCGAAGGTGCGCATGACCTCCTCGACCGGGGTCAGCCGATCCCAAGTGTGAAGGTAGTAGAGGTCGATGTAGTCGGTGCCGAGGCGTCTCAGCGAACCCTCGACGGCGCGCAGCATGTTCTTGCGGCCGTTGCCGCCGGCGTTCGGGTTGCCAGGTTCGGCATTGTAGGTGAACTTGGTTGCGATCACCGCCTTGTCGCGCAGGTTCTTCTCGGTGATGAACTCGCCCAGCCAAGCCTCGCTGGTGCCGTTGGTGTAGCCATCGGCGGTATCGAAGAAGTTGCCGCCGGCCTCCACGTAGCTGTTCACCATCTGGCGGGCGGTTTCCTTGTCGGATCCCCAGCCCCATTCGGTGCCGAAGGTCATGGTGCCGAGGGCCAGGGGGCTGACGCGCAGGCCGGTGCGGCCAAGGGTGTAGTAGCTGTCCAGTTTAGGTTTTGCGGGCATGGGAGGCTCCTTTCCAGTCATCGCGCGGGCCGTCGCGCCGTCGAGGGGAACTATGCCGAAAGAATTAACCCGCGATAACATGGTTCAATTCGCATGGACTATATGAAAGCATGCATGAATGGACCGTGACCTTCTGATCCACCTTCCGGTTATCCTTGCGGTTGCCCGGCGGGCCGGTTTCGCCGCCGCCGCATCCGAACTGGGCATGAGCCCGTCCGCGGTCAGCCACGCCGTCCGCGTGGTCGAGGAGAGGCTGGGCGCCCCGCTGTTCGCCCGCACCACCCGCAGCGTCGCCCTGACCGAAGCGGGAAGGGCGCTGGTTGAGGCAGCCGAGCCGGCCCTGCGCGACATCGGCGAGCGGGTCGAACGCATCCGCGCCGTCAAGGGTCGTGTCGGCGGGCTGTTGCGGCTGAACGTGCCGAACGTCGCGCTGCCCATTTTAACGCCGGTGGTGGGTGCGATGGCCAAGCGGTTTCCCGCCGTGAGGGTCGAGATCTATGCCGACGACGCCATCGTCGATATTGTCGCCGCCGGCTTCGACGCCGGTGTGCGCCTGGGTGAGATGATCGCCGAGGACATGATGGCGATTCGCCTGACGCCGCCCTTTTCCGCCATCATCGTCGCCTCGCCCGCCTATGTGGCGGCACGCGGACGGCCCCAACACATCGCCGATCTGAAAGACCACAACTGCATTGCCTATCGGATGATCACCGGCGGCGGCCTCTATCGCTGGGAACTGCTCGACGGGGGGCGGGACGTTACCGTCGAGGCAGCCGGCAGCACCGTCGTCAACCATACCCTCTACGCCCGCGACCTGGCGCTTGCCGGGGTCGGGCTCGCCTATCTGTTCGAACCGCTGGTCAGGGCCGACATTGCCGCCGGCCGCCTGATCCAGGTCCTGCCGAAGACGGCGATCGAGGAGCCCGGCCTGTTCCTCTACTACCCCAAGCGGGCGGCCCTCGCCCCCAAGCTCCGCGCCTTCATCGACACGGCGCGCGACGTCCTGCGCGAATGGGAATAGGGCCGGCCGGCGGGCGGCCGAAAGCCATTCACATTGACAACAAGAGCCGGAGTGCGAGAGACGGACGGCGGACGGTACCCTGGGTCACCATTCACCATATAGATTCCCAGGAGGTCAAAGATGACCATCATGACCGAAACATCGACTCCCACAACCGCCATTCGCTTTGCCATGGGAGCCACCTCGCTCGGCGCCCTTCTGGTGGCGACGAGCGGGCGAGGAGTATGTGCCATCCTGATGGGTGACGATGCCGACTCCCTCGTCGGCGCCCTGCGGCGCCGCTTCCCGGCGGCCCGGTTGATTGAGGGCGGCGCGCAAGCCGAAGCCCTGGCCGCCCGGGTTGCTGGCGCCATCGAAACACCTTCGCGCGGGCTCGATCTGCCTCTCGATATCCGCGGAACCGCCTTCCAGCGGCGGGTCTGGGAGGCCCTTTGCGAAATCCCTACCGGTACGACCTCGAGCTACGCCGAGATCGCCCGGCGGATCGGCGCACCCGGGGCGGTGCGCGCCGTGGCCCAGGCCTGTGCCGCCAACCCGGTCGCGGTGGCAGTTCCCTGCCATCGGGTGGTCAGAAGCGACGGCGCGCTCTCCGGCTATCGCTGGGGCGCCGGACGCAAGCGGGTCCTGCTGACGCGGGAGGCCGAGGCGTGAGAGGCGACCTGCACGTGGCGACGGCGACCCCACCGATGGGGCCCCCGGCCGAGCGGGTCTCTCGGGTCGACTGGCCCGCGGTCGCCGCCGAGTTGGCGGGGCAGGGAGCGGCGATGCTGGGGACCCTGCTGGCGCCCGATGAATGCCGGGGAATTGCCGCCCTCTATGCCGACGATGGCCGGTTCCGCAACCGCATCGTCATGGCGCGCCACGGTTTCGGACGGGGCGAATACAAGTATTTCACCTATCCGCTGCCCGGGCCGATCGGCGACCTCAGGACGGCGCTCTATCCGCGCCTAGCGCCGATCGCCAACCAATGGAACGAGTGGATGGGGCTGGGCGAGCGCTATCCGGCCGGCCACGAGGAATTTCTCGCCCGCTGCCATGAAGCCGGACAGGCCCGCCCTACGCCGCTACTCCTTCAGTACGAGACGGGTGACTACAACTGCCTGCACCAGGATCTGTATGGCGAGTTGGCCTTCCCGTTGCAGGTCGTCATCCTGCTGTCGGAGCCGGGAAAGGACTTCACCGGCGGCGAATTCGTGCTGACCGAGCAGCGACCGCGCATGCAGTCGCGTCCCGAAGTGGTCGCCCTCGGGCAGGGCGAGGCGGTGGTCTTCGCGGTCCACCACCGTCCAGTAGTGGGCACCCGGGGGTTCCACCGGGTCAACATGCGTCACGGGGTGAGCCGGATTCGTTCGGGGCGGCGCCATACCCTCGGCGTAATCTTCCACGACGCCAAATGATGGCCGGGGAGGAGACGCCCGCTCCGTCGGCCGATGGCATTACACTACGGCTGTCCTATGAGCCTCCTTATGACTGGCCGGCCATGCTGGCGTTCTTCCGTCTGCGTGCCGTCGAAGGAGTCGAGGTGGTGGAGGGGGCGGTCTATCGCCGCGCCGTTCGACTGGGTGACGCGGACGGGACCATCGAGGTGACGGACGACCCGGGGCGGAAGGGTCTCGTCGCCGCGCTCCACCTGTCGGCCGGTGGCGCGATGGACGACGCTGTCGTTCGCCTGCGCCGGATGTTCGACCTCGATGCCGATCTCGCCGCCGTCAATGCCCGTCTGGCCGGCGATCCCGGCCTGGCGCCGCTGGTGGCGGCACGGCCGGCAGTTCGGGTGCCGGGTGGCTGGGACGGCTTCGAGATCGCGATGCGCGCCATCATCGGCCAGCAGGTCAGCATCGCGGCGGCACGTCGCCTGAACGGCCGACTGGTCGAGCGGTGCGGCGGGCCCAACCGCCTGTTTCCAACGCCCCAGCAGGTGATTGCGGCGGATCTTTCGGCGATGGGCATGCCGGGCGCGCGGATCGCCTCTCTCAAGGCGATGGCCGAGGCGGCGTTGGCCGATCCGCACCTGTTCCGGCGGGCCGCCACGGTCGAGGAGACGGTTGTCCGGCTTCGCGCCGTGCGGGGGATCGGCGAATGGACAGCGCACTACATCGCGATGCGGGCCTGCCGCGAGATGGACGCCTTTCCGGCCAGCGACGTCGGCCTGCTGCGGGGGGCAGCCGACGCCGCTGGCC
>JACZKS010000083.1 GCA_014859895.1 Rhodospirillales bacterium | reverse complement strand
AGCCTGAAACCCTGCACATAGTCATATGGTGACTAAAATACACAGGTCTTCCAGTCTCTCAATCCAGCTACTCACAGCCAAACCAAGACCGCCGCCCGCGTATCCCTTCAATATCCAACTATGTCAAAGAACGAAACGGCGCGACTGCCGCGCTCGTGGGATCGGGGTTCTACGCCAACGATCCAGCGTTGTCAAACAAAGATCAGGACAGAACGCAAATTATATCGGGAGGCGTCGTCAAAAACAACTCCAGCCTGGGCCGGCAGGGACGATTGGCCTCCCGCGATTTGAATGATATAGGTTTTTCCGGAGCCGCGTCGAGGGCAGCATCGACGTTTTTCGGTCCGCAAGGGGGAGGACGTCATGGCAAAATGGGATTTAGCGATTCGCGCCGCCTTGATTGCGGCATGCTTGGCCGTCGCCGGATGCGGCCAGACGATGGGAATCGCCGGCACGACCGGCGGCAACACGACCAATTCGGCCGGCGCCGTCGCCGGCTTCACCACCTTCCCCGACATGCCGATGCCCGTGGCCGGCGACATCGACGTTGAACGCACCCTGATCTTCGGCACCGGAGAATCCTGGTTCGGCCGGCTGGTCATCAACACCCCGCACAACACCGGCGACATGTTCACCTTCTATCGCGAGGGGCTGCCGGGATTTGGCTGGCAGGAAGTGACCTCGGTGCGCGCCGCCACCAGCGTGCTGACCTATGTGCGCGCCGAACGGGTGGCCACCATTCAGATCCAGGCCCGCACCATCCGCGGCTCGGAGGTTTCCGTCACCGTGTCGCCCCACGGTGCCCCGGCGAGCACGCCAAGCGGAACCATCCAGCCGCGGATGCCGGTGGAAACGATCCGCTGACCTCGACACGGACGGATGCTCCTTCCTTGAGCCTCGAACGCGCCTGCGCCATACTGCGCCGGCGCCCTTGCGACGGCCGGCCCAACCGGCCGCGTCGGGGCCGGAGGCAACCACCAATCCGCCGCGGCATCGCCCGGCCAAAAAACGGGCCGCCCCGTGCCGGCCCGCCAACCAAGCCAGGGGACCATTCATGAAGGAAGTTGTGATCATCGACGGCGTCCGCAGCCCGATCGGCCGATTCGGCGGCGGGCTTTCCAGCGTCCGCCCCGACGACCTGTTGGCCGAGGTCTACAAGGGCCTGATGGCGCGTACCGGCGTCGACCCGGCGCTGCTTGAGGATGTCTACGCCGGTTGCGGCAACCAAGCCGGCGAGGACAATCGCGATGTCGCCCGCATGTCGGTCCTGCTGGCTGGCTTCCCCGTCGAGGTGTCGGGCGTCACCCTCAACCGCAACTGCTCCTCGGCACTGGAAGCCGTCAACCAAGCGGCCAAGGCGATCATCGCCGGAGAAGGCGACGTTTTCATCGGCAGCGGCGTCGAATCGATGAGCCGGGCGCCGTGGAGCATGCCCAAACCCGAGAAGGTGCCGGTCACCGGCCACCCCAAGGTATGGGATACCACGGTCGGCTGGCGTTACAACAACCCGCGCCTCGATGCCCTCTACCCGATCATCAGCCTGGGCGAGACGGCCGAGAACATTGCCCAGGAAATGCAGATCGGCCGCGACGAGCAGGACGCCTTCGCGCTCGAAAGCCAGCGCCGGGCGGTGGCCGCCATCGACGCCGGCCGTTTCAAGGAGGAGATCGTCCCCATCGTGGTGCCCGGCCGCAAGGGCGACACCGTCGTCGACACCGACGAACATCCGCGCTATCGCCAGGAGAACGGCCACTACGTGCTCGATACCTCGCTCGCACAACTGGGCAAGCTGCCTAGCGCCTTCCGCAAGGGCGGCACGGTGACCGCCGGCAATTCGAGCGGCATCAACGACGGCGCCGCCGCGCTACTCCTCACCAGCCGCGAAAAGGCGAAGGAACTGGGGCTGAAGCCGAAGCTGCGCTGGCTCGGCTCGGCGGTGGCCGGCGTCGATCCCGGGGTGATGGGCTATGGCCCTGTGCCCGCCACCGAAAAGCTGTTGAAACGCCTCGGCCTCAAGGTCGAGGACATCGGCCTGATCGAGCTCAACGAAGCCTTCGCCGCCCAGGCCATCGGCTGCATGCGCAAGCTCGGCCTCGATCCCGCCGTCACCAACGTCAACGGCGGCGGCATCGCGCTGGGCCACCCGACGGGGGCCACCGGCGCCAGGCTCATCGTCACCTTGATGCACGAGATGCAGCGCCGGGCACCTGCGGCCAAACGGCCGTTCTACGGCTTGGCCACGCTGTGCGTCGGCGTCGGCATGGGGGTCTCGACCCTCGTCGAATGGATCGGCGACTGAGCGCCGGCAGCAAAAACACCAGGGAGGAAACATTCATGAATCGTCCGCTTACCGGCATTCGGGTCACCGGCCTCGAACAATATATGGCCGGCCCGTACTGCACTTTGCTGCTGGCCGACGCCGGGGCCGAGGTGATCAAGATCGAGCGGCCCGGCAAGGGCGACCCGCGCCGCTCCATCCCGCCCTTCATCGAGAAGGACGGCGTCAAGCAGGCCGCCGGCTTTATGGGCTATAACCGCAACAAGAAGAGCCTCGCTCTCGACATCGCGACACCGAAGGGCCAGGAGATCTATAAGAAACTGGTCGCCGCCTCCGACGTCGTGGTCGAGAACCTGCGGCCGGGATCGATGGATCGCCAGGGCTTGGGTTTCGAGGATATGCGCAAGCTCAACCCACGCCTGATCTGGGCGGTCATCTCGGGCTTCGGGCGGATGCCCGGCTTCAAGGGTCCCTACTCCGACCGCCCAGCCTTCGACATCGTCGCCGAGGCCATGGGCGGCATCATGCATCAGGTCGGTTTCGCCGATAAGCCGCCATCGTGGACGATCTACGGCATGGCCGACATCTACACCGGCATGGTCACCGCCTACGGCGTCATGCAGGCGCTGTTCGCCCGCGAGCGCACCGGCGAGGGGCAACTGGTCGACTCTTCGATGTTCGACAACATGCTGGCCCTGAGCGAGCAGGCGCTCGCCGTCTACTCGGTGTCGGGCCAAGTGGCCGCCCGCGGCCGGCTGCGCAACGTCTGGCCGCGCGGCGCCTTCCAGACCAAGGACGGCTACATCGCGCTCAACGTTCCCGACAACACCATCTGGAGCCGCCTGGCCGAAGCGGTCGGCCGTCCCGACCTGATCGAGGACGAACGCAGCAAGACGGCCCCGGCCCGCTCGGAAAATGCCGAATTCCTGCGCCCGATCATCGAAGGATGGCTGGCCGGCAAGACCCGGGCCGAGGCGGTCGACAGCCTGAATGCGGCCGGAGTGCCCACCGGTCCGGTCTATACCGCCGAAGACATTTTCGCCGACCCCCACGTCGAGGCGCGCGGCATGCTGATGGAAGTGGACGGCATCAAGTTCGCACGCACGGTGCCCCACCTGTCGGCCAATCCGACCCTGCCCGCCGAACCGGCCCCGAAGTTGGGCCAGCACACGCGGCCCATCCTCCAGGATCTTTTGGGATACAGCGCCACCGAAGTCGATACCCTGGCCGCCGAGAACATCGTCCAGGTCGTCTGACGCCTGACAGGCTACGGCCGGGAGAATGGATTTCTCCCGGCCGCCTTCACAACGATTCCGATTGTTGCGCCCTCAAGGGCGCCCAGTTCAGCCGCCGCTTAAGAACGTCGGCTCGCAGTACTGGCGGCGACGCTTGAGCTTGCCGCAAAGGTCCGCGGCGACGTTGCGGTCGACCAGCGGTCCCGCGTTGAGCCTGTAGAAGGTTCCCTTGGGACCCAGGTTGATCGACGTGATTTCGGCCGACAGCGTGTTCAGAAGATCCTTGTGGGTGCGTTTCAGTTCGGTCCAGCCGCGATCGGCCGCTGCGCGCGACTTATAGGATGCCAGATGCACCGCCGGCTGCGGTCCCTTGCCTTTGGCGATCGAGGCTCCTGCCGTCTTGTCCGCAGTCCCGCCGGTATCGCTGGTCTGCACGGCCGCCTTGGGCGAAGGCGTCGCCTGCAAGGCCCTTTCGATGGCGACGCGTTCGCGGGCGTGTTCGTCCGACGAGACCAATCCCTCGGCCTGCAACGCCTCGAGCCGACGCACGGCGTCGGCGGCCTCCATCAGGCCCTTCGGCGGCTGGCCGGGATTGGCGACCGCAACGGGTGCCGACGCCATCAAGGCATCGAGAATGATCCCCCGTTCGGCGGCATGCTGGCTGACCGTCATCGCCCGCATCTCGAGCGCCCGGCCTATGGCGCGCAGCCGCCCGGCGACCTGCTCGTTGCTGGGCACCGGCCGGTCCAGGCCGGCTGCCGGCGGCGGCGAGGTGAGCGGCAGCAGGGCGCCCAGGTTGGCCTGCCGGCGTGTCGCGTATTCCTCGCCGGTGATCAGCCCTTCGTCGCGAAGCGACCGCATGATCCTGAATCGGGTGACGATGTTGGTATCGCCCTCGCTAAGAACGGACATTACCGGAGCCGACGGCACGCCTGGCGCCGAGGCGTCGACGGCAGCGCCGGGCGCGGCACG
>JACZKS010000082.1 GCA_014859895.1 Rhodospirillales bacterium | reverse complement strand
AGATACTTGCCGGTGAAGCTGGCCTTGGTCTTCGCGACCTGCTCGGGCGTGCCCTGGGCGATGATCTGGCCGCCGCCCGCGCCGCCTTCCGGACCGAGGTCGATCACCCAGTCGGCCGTCTTGATCACGTCGGGTTGTGCTCGATGATCACGACCGTGTTGCCCTGGTCGCGCAGCCGGTGGATCACCTCGAGCAGCAGCGCGATGTCGTGGAAGTGCAGGCCGGTCGTCGGCTCGTCGAGGATGTACAGCGTGCGGCCCGTGTCGCGCTTGGACAGCTCCAGCGACAGCTTCACGCGCTGCGCCTCGCCGCCCGACAGCGTCGTGGCCGACTGGCCGAGGCGGATGTAGCCGAGGCCGACGTCGAGCAGCGTCTTCAGCTTGCGCGCGATCACCGGCACCGCGCTGAAGAACTCGTACGCGTGCTCGACGGTCATGTCGAGCACTTCGCTGATGTTCTTGCCCTTGTACTGCACCTCGAGCGTCTCGCGGTTGTAGCGCTTGCCGTGGCACACGTCGCACGGCACGTAGACGTCCGGCAGGAAGTGCATCTCGACCTTCAGCACGCCGTCGCCCTGGCACGACTCGCAGCGGCCGCCCTTCACGTTGAACGAGAAGCGGCCGGGATCGTAGCCGCGCTCCTTGGCGGTCGGCACGCCCGAGAACAGCTCGCGGATCGGCGTGAACAGGCCCGTGTAGGTGGCCGGGTTCGAGCGCGGCGTGCGGCCGATCGGCGACTGGTCGACGTTGATCACCTTGTCGAAATGCTCGAGGCCCTCGATCGCCTCGTACGGCGCCGGCTCGGCCGACGAGCCGTACAGATGGCGCGCGACCGCGTGATACAGCGTGTCGTTGATCAGCGTCGACTTGCCGGAACCGGACACGCCGGTGATGCAGGTCAGCAGCCCGATCGGCAGCTCGAGATCGACGTGCTTCAGGTTGTTGCCGTGCGCGTCGGCGATGCGCAGCATCCGCTCGGGATCGGGCGCGATCCGCTCGTCCGGATACTCGATCGTGCGCTTGCCGACCAGATACTGGCCGGTCAGCGACTGCGGGTTCGCCTGCACCTGCTTCGGCGTGCCTTCGGCCACGATCACGCCGCCGTGCTCGCCGGCGCCCGGCCCCATGTCGACGACGTAATCGGCGGTGCGGATCATGTCCTCGTCGTGCTCGACGACGATCACCGTATTGCCGAGGTCGCGCAGGCGGCGCAGCGTTTCCAAGAGCCGGTTGTTGTCGCGCTGGTGCAGCCCGATCGAGGGCTCGTCGAGCACGTAGAGCACCCCGGTCAGCCCCGAGCCGATCTGCGAGGCCAGCCGGATGCGTTGGCTCTCGCCGCCCGACAGGGTTCCGGAATTGCGCGACAGCGTCAGGTATTCGAGGCCGACGTTCTTGAGGAAACCCAGCCGCTCGTTGATCTCGCGCAGGATGCGCCGGGCGATTTCTTTCTGCTGGGGCGTGAAGGTGGCGTCGATGCCGGAGAACCAGGCGGCGGCATCGTCGATGGAAAGCGCCGTCACTTCGCTGATGTTGAGGCCGCCGATCTTCACTGCCAGGGCCTCCGGCTTCAGGCGATGGCCGCCGCAGGTGGCGCAGGTGGTCACGGTCTGGAAACGGGCCAACTCGTCGCGCACCCAGGCGGAATCGGTCTCGCGCCAGCGCCGCTCCATGTTGGGGATGACGCCCTCGAACGGCTTCTTGATCTCATATGACTTGCGGCCGTCGTCGTAGCGCATGGCAACCGCCTCGTCACCCGACCCGTAGAGGATGGCGTGGCGCACCGGCTCGGGCAGCCGCGAAAAAGGCTTGGTCAGGTCGAAGCGGTATTGGGCGGCCAGGCTTTCCAGCGTCTGGCGATAGTACTGTGACGTCGAGTTGGCCCACGGCGCGACGGCTCCCTCGTCGAGCGACAGGCGGTCGTCCGGCACCACCAGGTCGGGGTCGAAGAACATCTCGGTGCCCAGGCCGTCGCAGGCCGGGCAGGCGCCGAAGGGGTTGTTGAAGGAAAAGAGGCGCGGCTCGATCTCGTCGATGGTGAAACCCGACACCGGGCAGGCGAACTTGGCCGAGAACGACGTCCGCTCGGCGGTATCGGCATTCTCGGCGAAGACCAGACCGTCGGCCAGCTCGAGCGCGGTCTCGAAGCTGTCGGCCAGGCGCGTCTGGATGCCGTCGCGCACCACCACGCGGTCGACCACCACCTCGATGTCGTGCTTGAGCTTCTTGTTAAGCGCTGGCGCGTCCTCGATGTCGTAGGCGGTGCCGTCGACCTTGACCCGCTGGAAGCCTCGCTTGCGCAGATCCTGTAGCTCCTTCTTGTACTCGCCCTTGCGGCCGCGCACGATCGGCGCCAGCAGAAGAAGCCGGGTTCCCTCGGCCATGGCCATGACGCGGTCGACCATCTGGCTGACCGTCTGGCTTTCGATGGGAAGCCCCGTGGCCGGCGAGTGCGGAACGCCCACCCGGGCGAACAAGAGACGCATATAGTCGTAGATCTCGGTGACGGTGCCGACCGTCGAGCGCGGGTTGCGCGAGGTGGTTTTCTGCTCGATGGAAATGGCCGGCGACAACCCTTCGATGGAATCGACGTCCGGCTTTTGCATCAGTTCGAGGAACTGCCGGGCGTAGGCCGAGAGCGATTCGACATAGCGCCGCTGGCCCTCGGCATAGATGGTGTCGAAGGCGAGCGACGACTTGCCCGACCCCGACAACCCGGTAATGACGGTCAGGCTGTCGCGCGGGATGTCGACGTCGACGTTGCGCAGGTTGTGCTCGCGGGCACCGCGGATTTCGATCTTTTGCATGGAGCGCTCGTAAAGGGATGACGGAGGGGGCCGGGAAGCGGCCTCCCCTTATATAGAACGGCGGAGCGGGCATGGGGAGTCTCGGCGCTCGAAAGGGAGGTATGAAATCCCTCATTGGACCGGCGGCGGGAAAGGCTGTATGCTCACTTCATCCTTTGCAGCGGCCCAGAAAGGGGAACTCATGGATATCAGCGTTTCCGGCCTTGCCGAAATGGCCCTTCAGGCCAAGTCCGCCATGCTCCACCAGGAACTGTCGGTGGCCATGGTCAAGCAGAACCTGCAAATGGATCAGGCCATCGTCCAGCTCTTGACCCAGGCGACCGACCAGGTGGCGACCGCCACGCGGGCCGCCTCTTCGGGGCACGCCGTCGACATTCTCGTCTGACCCTGTCGCCGGCCGACGGGCAGGGGCGTGGCCGTTCAGGCCCGCTCGGTGCTTTGTCGCGCCACCAGTTCCGGCGTCAGGATGATCGATGCACTGCGGTGCGACGCCCACTGGCCGCCGACGTCCAGCAGGAACTGGGCGGCCTGGCGGCCCAACTCGTAGGAATCGACCTTCACCGAGGTCAGCGGGATATCCAGCGTCACGCAGACCATGCTGTCGTCGTACCCGACGATGCCGATGTCGCGCCCGGGAACCAATCCTCGCTCGAGGATAGCATGATAGGCTCCCTTGGCGATGAGGTCGGTGAAACAGACCACCGCATCGGGCGGGTTGGGGCCGTCCAGCATCCGACCCATTTCGTCGCGGCCCGGCGTTTCGAAGTCCCATGAATCGGAAAAGACCACCAGGCCGTCGTCGGGCTTGCCGCCGGCCGCGGCCAGCGCGCTGGCGTACCCCATGAAGCGGTTGAGCGAGATGGCGTAGCGGGGATGGGCGATGTAGGCGATGCGCCGGTATCCGCGCTCGATCAAATGGCGTGCGGCCAGATGGCCGCCGTGAAAATCGTTGGAGATGACCTGCGGCGCCTCGATCCCCGGCGTGTTGCGGTTGCAGAAAACGAAGGGGATGTCGTTGTCGGTCACCTCCGCCAGCATGCTGGAAAGCTGGTCCTCCAGGCCCTCCGAGGGATTGGGGCGTGCCGGCACGATGATGACCCCGGTGACCTGGCTCTTGATGAAATTCCGAAGGTAGCTGGTCTGCCGGGCCACCTGATTCTCGATGTTGCCGACAATGACGTTGACGCCGTTCTCGAAGCCGACGTGTTCGATCCCCCTCAGGATTCCCGGATAGGTGTAATGCCGGATGTCCGGCAGCAACACGCCCCAGGAGCGCATGGCCCCGTTGCCGGGCCACATGCCGTTGCGTTCCGCCACATAGGTGCCGCTGCCGTCGCGGGCATAGAGGATTCCCTCGCCGATCAACTCCGAGATGGCGCGATCGATGGTGGTGCGGCTGACCTTGAAGTCCCGCACCAGGTCGCTGCGCGAGCGGATGCGCGTGTGCGGCGGCGTCCCGGCGATCTCGCGCTGGAGACTCGTCTTGATCCGCATGTATCTGGCGTTCAAATCTCCGCCCATCCGGCGCCTTCCTGGTTTCCAAGGCGGCACCGCCGCCGACGGCTGCCGCTCGCCCCTTATACCGGGTAAATCCGGCCATCGGGAAAGGGTTTCTCGTCGGCGGCCGGTCCAGACGGGCTGATTTTATAGAGGTATGACAGCTTTATGAAGAATTTCATCGTCCATGCGTCCCCATGAACCCTCGGACGCGCTCTGTTTCCTCCGTCTTTTCAACGGGTAATGTCCAATAGTTCTTTGTAACAAAAATGAAAAAATGAAGATCCTGACATGTGGACGGATCGCCGGTGCGGCACTGGCGATTGACAGGAAGTCCACAGCTTCATACCATCGGATTGGAAAGCAGGCGGTCTGCTTTTAAATCAGACGGTCTGCTTTTCAATCGTCAACGGCGAACCGGTCGAGGCGTCTTGGGGGAGGCGAGGAAGATGGCAGTCGTTACCGGTATCTACCTGCTGTACTTGTTCATTCCCATCGTCCTCCTGTTCGTCGGATCGTTCGGCGAAACGTGGACAAACAGCCTCCTGCCTTCCGGAATGACCCTGGATTGGTACCGCGAACTGCTGGACGACGGCAGTTTCCGGCGTGCCTTCATCGTCAGCCTGGAGGTGGTCTTCGCCACCTGCGTTGCCTGTACCCTGGTGGCGGTTCCCTTGGCTTATGCCCTGTTCAAGAGTGCCTCGCGCGGGGTGATGGTGGCAGCCCGCATCATGTTCCTGCTGCCCATCGCGGCACCGCCGCTGGTGCTGGCCTTCGGCTTCATCCTGGTCTTCTCGAGCGATGCCCTGCCGTGGCTGGGCAGCATCTGGTTGCTGATCGCCGGCCACGTGGTACTGACCTTGCCCTATCTCCTGCAAACCCTGGTCGCCGATATGCGGCATCTGCGCCTCGATGCCCTGGAACTGGCGGCGGAATCCCTGGGCGCCTCCTTCCGGGAACGGTTCTTCGACGTGGTGGTTCCGCTGCTGCGTCACAGTCTGGGCTCCGGCCTGATCATGGTGGCGGCGCTCTCCATCGGCGAATTCCAGCTTTCCAACCTGATTGCCGGTTTCCTGTCGCGGCCCTATCCGGTGGTGCTGCTCCAGGCCTTCTACGGGGCGACCGGCTTCGCCTGCGCGGCCACCGTCGTCCTCCTCAGTCTGGCGTTGCTGGCCGCGGCCGGCGGCGCCTACGCCTCGCGGTCCGCCAGCGCCTATCGGCAGGGAACGGCATGAGCATCCAATTGCAGAACGTCACTTTCGTCTATCCCGGCACCCGTGTCGGGGTATTCGGCCTCGACCTTTCCATCGATGACGGGGAACTGCTGGCGGTCATCGGCGCCAGTGGGTCGGGCAAGACCACCCTGCTCAAGCTCATCGCCGGTTTCGAGGTTCCGCAGTCGGGACGGATCGTGCTGGACGGCCAGGACGTGACCGGCCTGCCGGTGCGCGACCGGCAACTCGGCGTCGTTTTTCAGTCCTACGCGCTCTTCCCCCACATGACGGCGTGGCAGAACGTGGCCTATCCGCTCAAGATCCGGCGGGTCGAGGCGCCGGAACGCCACCGCCGGGCGGTTGACGCCCTGGCACGCGTCGGCCTGAAGGGGATGGAGGAGCGGCGCCCCCAGACGCTTTCCGGCGGCCAGCAGCAACGGGTGGCGCTGGCCAGGGCCCTGGTTTTTCAGCCCAAGGCGCTGCTGCTGGACGAGCCGCTGTCGGCCCTCGACGCCGGCCTGCGCGGCGAGATGCGCGACGAGATCCGCCGGCTCCAGCGCGAATTCGGCATTTCCACCGTGCACATCACCCACGACCAGGAAGAGGCGCTCTCCATGGCCGATCGCGTCGCGGTGATGGAGGCGGGACGGGTGATCCAGTTGGCGAGCCCGCGCGAACTCTATGATTCGCCGGCGACCCGCAGCGTCGCCGGTTTCGTCGGCGAAGCCAATCTGTGGGAAGGCGTGGTGGACGCGCCCAATGCGGTCAGCGTGCCGTTCGGCGTCCTGCTCACGACCGCTCACGGACTGGGAAAGGGTCAGGCCGTCACCGTCCTGGTGCGTCCCGAGAACATCATGGTCGGCATCGCCGACGGCATCCCCAACCGTTTCGCCGGCACCATCGTGCGCGACCGCTTCCTGGGTGCGGTGCGGCGCTACGACCTAGCCGTCGGCGGCTTGGTGATCCGCGGGCAGACCGGCATCCGTGATCCAATCGAAACGGTGAGCATTCGGCCGGAGCATATTCGGCTTTTGCCGAGCGCAAGTTGAGGCACGTAACAAGTGGGAGAGGAGAGAAAGATGAGATACGCATCGGTAATGGTCGGCGCGGCCCTCGCCGTTCTGCCGACCCTGGCAATGGCTCTGGAAGGACCGGAACTCTATCCGGGGGAAAAGGCCCTCTACGAAGCGGCGGCCAAGGAAGGCATGGTCGTCTCTTTTGACACGGGGCCAACCTGGGCCAACTGGGGCACCATGTTCAAGCGCTTCAAGGCCCGCTACGCGGAAGTCGAGATGGCCTATAACGACTTGGGCTCCGGGGCCACCGTGGTGGCGCTGGACAAGGCCCGCAACCGGCCGCAGGCCGACACCGCTTACTACTTCGGCGGTTCGGCCATCGACGCCGTCAAGAAGGGCGTGCTGTCGCCCTTCAAGCCGGTGAACTTCGACAAACTGCCCGACGTCTACCGGGCGCCCGACGGCGAATGGTTCATCATCCACCAGCTGACCGTCGCCTTCCTGGTCAACACCAAGCTGGTCAAGGAAGTGCCGCAGTCGTGGGCCGACCTGCTGAAGCCCGACTACAAGAACGCGGTCGTCTATCTCGATCCTCGCTCGACCGGGCAGGGGCAGGTGCTGACCTTCGCCGCCAACTACGCTGCGGGCGGCGACATGGAGAACGTGCTGCCGGGGGTCGAATACCTGGCCAAGCTGCACAAAGCCGGCAACGTGCTGAGGGTCGAGGGCACCACGCCCTACGCCAAGTTCATCAAGGGCGAGATCCCGGTGTGGATCGGCTACGAGAACGACGGCCTCAAGGCCAAGCTGCAGGATGGCATGGGCGACGACATCGCCGTGGTCCTGCCTAAGGAGGCGACGGTGGCGGCCCCCTACGCCATCAGCCTCGTCAAGAACGGCCCCAACCCCAACGCCGGCAAGCTGTGGCTCAACTTCATCATGACCGATGCCGGGCAGACGACTTTCGCCGAAGGATTCGTCCGGCCGTCGGTTCCAGGTGTCAAACTGCCCGAGGACATCGCCAAGCACTTCCCGGCGGCCCCCCAGTTGCGGCCGTTGGATCTGCTCAAGGCGGCGGCCCGCAAGTCCGATATCGATTCCAATTGGGCGAAGCTGGTCCTTGGCAAATAATCGCGCGACCCCGCGCCGGGGAAACCTCGCCTGGATGGCGGTCCCCGGCGCGCTGGTCATCGTCCTCTTTTTCATCCTTCCCCTGGCGGTGGTCGTCGCCGAGGCGTTCACCGACGGGGGGGGGGCGTTCCGCAAGGTCTTCGCCGACGTCGTCTTCTGGCGGGGCTTGGCGGGAACGCTGGTCCTGGGAACGGTGGCGCCGAGCGTTTCCCTGATCGTCGGTTTCGGGGTGGCCTGGCATCTGTCGTCGTTGCCGGAAAACCTGAGAACCAACCTGCAATTCTGGATCTCGCTGCCGCTGACCTTTTCAGGCCTGATCGTTGCTTATGGCTTTATCCTTGCCCTCGGCCGATCGGGATTCATCACCCTGTCGCTGTCCTATCTGGGCAGCGATCCGGCGACCTTCTCGGGCTTTCTTTACAGCCCGGCCGGATTGGCCTTCGCCTATTCGTACTATCTGATTCCACGCGTGGTGCTGATCCTGCTGCCGGTGCTGGTCAATTTCGACCGCACACAGATCGCGGCAGCGCAATCCCTCGGCGCCGGCGGCATTCGCGCGGTCATGGATGTGCTGGTGCCCCAGGTGATGCCCAGCGCCGTTGCCGCGTTCTGCCTGGTCGCCGCGGTCGCCATCGGGGCCTACGGCACGGCGCTCGCCCTGGTGGGAAGCCAGGTCAATATCCTTCCCCTGATTCTATACAGCCGGATTTCGGACAGCGGAGCGGATTTTCCGTCGGCCGCGGCCCTTTCGGTCATCCTGCTGGCGCTTTGCACCCTGGTTCTGGCGGCCGGCGAACTCTATGCGTCGAGGAGGGAACGCCGTGACGCTGCGTCTTGATTCTACACGCGCCCGCCTATCCGACGATGCCGGTCGCGTCTTCCGGCCGGCGTCGCGAGTGTGGGAAGCCTGCAATGGAGAATCTACCGGTGGTGACGAGGTGTCCCCGGTAGAAGCGGTCGAGTGGCTTCAAAGGAAAAGCGGGTCGCCGTGCCGCGTGCCGGTCGGCGTCATCGGCGCCCGCGAGGCGCGGCCCGATCAATTGGAGGCGGCCGGACATCTTGGGCGCCGATTGGCCGAACGTGGGTTGACCGTGCTGTGCGGTGGCCGACAGGGGATCATGGAAGCTGTCTGCCGGGGGGTAGCTGCCGGCGGCGGAATCAGCATCGGCATCCTGCCGGACGGCGACGCCGCGGCCGCCAATCCCTATGTCACCGTTCCCGTCGCCACCGGCCTCGGCATCGCCCGTAACGCCATCGTCGCGCGCGCCGCGTTGTGTCTGGTGGCCATCGGCGGTGGTTACGGGACCATCTCCGAAGTGGCCTTGGGCCTGCAATTCGAGAAGGCGGTCTTCACCCTACTGGAGGGTCCCGCCATAACCGGAATTCACTCCTGCACGACATGCGATCAGGTGTTGGACGGCGTAGCAAGGGTCGTGTTGGGTCTGCCCGTCGAAATCTAGGAAGCGGCACTCTTCTTCGAGGTAGCAATTGACGAGAGGGAGCGTTCGTGCGACTTTTTTCTTAACAGGAAGAAACGCGACGAGGAGCGTCGGCCCTGTAAAATCTTCTGTTGGCATGAGGCTGAATCATGACGGAATCCGAAGCAACGAAGACTGCGGCAACACCCGGGGAAGTCAAGAACGCCGATCGCCGCGCCCACGAGGTGATCCGCAATTGCGCGTGGGGGGCGGCCGGCATCGGGCTGATACCCGTTCCACTGATCGACATGATGGCGATTGGCGGCCTGCAGGTGTGGCTGGTGCGCGAGTTGTCGAAGATTCACGACGTGCCGTTTTCGCGTGATCGGGCGAAGGCGGTGGTGTCGGCGCTGATCGGCGTCGCCGCGCCGGCGATGCTGACGGGCAGCGTAGCGTCGCTGGTCAAGGTGGTGCCGGTCGTCGGACAGGTTCTGACCATCGCCGTGGCCCCTGGGCTGGCGGCGGCCTCGACGTTGGCGCTCGGCCGGGTATTCAACACCCATTTCAAGACCGGCGGCACGCTGCTCGATTTCGATGCCGAAAAAATGGCCGCCTACTACAAGGAAGAACTGAGCAAGGCCAAGGAAGAGGTCGCCCAGGCCAAGACGAAGGGATCGGCCAGGGGCGAGTCCGCCACCGCCTCTGCCTGAAGGCGAATCGTCAGGTCATCGGGGCGACGCCGCGTTGGTGGATCGACGCCAGCGGCCCGCTGACGCAGACGGCGGCGGCTAGGTCGGGGGCCAGCGGGACGTCGCGCACAGTCCATGAGATGCCTTCGAGGACGATGGCGCGGTCGGTGCCGTCGTCCACGCCGACATCCACTTTCCTTGGATCGTACATCAGGCCGCGACCGTCGGCCTTGAGTAGCGCTTCCTTACGCGTCCACACCCGCATGAAGGCGATTTGACGGAAGTCCGGAGGAAGGTCCGCGAAGCGCACTTGTTCGTCCGGCGTCATTACCATGCCCGCCAGACCGTCGAGGTCCCTAAGCCGGCCGGCCATCTCGACATCGACGCCGACGGCGCTTCCCCGGCAGGTCGCCACCACGGCTACGGTGCCGGTGTGCGACAGATTGAAGGACAGGGCGTGGCGCTCCAACTGCGGCTTGCCGCCGGGCGCGACGGTGAAGCTGAGCGCGTGGGGTGGCTGCCCCGTTTCCGCCGCCAGGGCCAGGCGCAGGCCGGCATGGGCGGTGACGAAGCGATGGCGGTCGCGATCATGGATGAACTTCTCGGCCCGCTGTCTCTCGCGGCCGTCCAGCAGGGCCCAGGCTTCCGGTCCCGGCGATTTGTCCGGCAGTTGGATGCGCCAAAGGGTGACGTTCGTCCCGAGGGTCATTGCGGCGCGGATGGTGGCAGATCGAGGGACCAAGAGACCGACGTTGTGCGGACGGTCAAGCCGAAACGTTCCATCAGGTTGCGCGATGCCCGATTGCTTTCATCGGCAATGCCGGCGATGGTCGAAGCGCCCATCGCACAGCACCTCCGCAACATGTCGAGACCCAGCAGATCAGCCGCCACCTTGCCCCAATGCCGTCGCTGGATGACGATTTCCGAGACATAGGCCTCGCCCGCGTCGTCGCCGTCCTGGATATGGAAGAGAAGGGTGAGCCCGACCGGCGCGCCATCGTGCCAGACCACGATCATCAGGGCGCCGGGCAGCTTCATCTGGCGCAGCATCTCGGCCGGCGTCCATTGATCGGCGCTGTCGCGCAGGGCGAAGGTGGCGTTGCGCACCGCGACCAGCCGGTCGGCCAGTTCGGGATCGGCCTCGATGTCGGCAACCGTTGGCGCCGACAGGCTGTAGCCTTTGGTCGCCGCCTCGGCGACGCGCGGGAATTCCTCGGCCGGGGGCGGGCCGCCGGCCAGTTCGCGCACGTGCTTGAGGTGGCGTCGGACCATGTGGAAACCTTGGGCCGCCAGGAACGGCGCCTCGTCCTCGCTGGGCGTATCGTCGTAGACGACCATGCGCCGCCAGTGCGGACTTTCCTCGGCCCGCCAGACGGCCAGGAAATCCCCAAGCGTTGCCTGCTTCATTTCCCGGGTAGGGTCGGGAAGGATGACGAAGGGAAAATACATCAGCCCTTGCCAGGTCAGGTGCGTGCGCTCCGCCACGCTGACAAGCGCTGCCAACCGGTCCTTGTCATAGCGGCCGTAGATGCTTCGGTTCGTGAAGAGCTGGGCCGCCGCATCCGGTTCGTCGGCGCGCTTTTGCAAGAGGGCGTCGCCGTGCTGGCGCATGAAATCGAGAATGGCGGCGGTCACATCGGAAGTCAGTCGAATAAAGGTCATGAAACGGCTCGGTTGGATTGCCGAAGCGGATAGGCGACGGATGACCGGCGACCTATACTCCAAATCCTGAAAACGACAAACAACCGAACGGTACGACGGCAATGGATGGACGGGTGGTCGAAGAGGGGATTGCGACAGCCGGTGGGAATGGCATCGATTGGGCGGCCCTGTCGGCAGTGGCCAGCACCATCGACGAACGCCTTGGCGGCGGCCTGGAATCCACCCGGGAGGCGGGATGGGAGGCCGTGGCCGACCGTTACCTTGCCCTGTGGTGCCAATCCGCGGCGCTCGGCGATTCGGCGCAGTTCGAAAGGCGTCTGGCGCGCGACGGCTTGGCCGTGGAGGATATTCGCCCATTGATGGGGCCGGTGCGGTGGTGCGAGGCGGACTCTTTGCCGGCCTGGGTCGAGACGGCGCGCGGGCTGGTTGTTGCGGTTTTGGGCGATACCGGCGGCACGCCGCCGTTGTCTGCCGAGTTGGCCGGCGAAGTGCCGTTCGCCGATCTTCTGTGGCCGGCCGTGCAGGCCGCGCGGGCCCGCCGCGATGCCTTGCTGGCCGACATCGCGCCGGCCGTTGCCAAGGCTGTGGATGAGCGGGCGCTGGCCGATCTCGATGCCGCACTGCTGCGGCGTCTCGCCGAAATCAGCAGCCTGACCTTGTTCGAAAGCTTCAAGTTTTTTCGTATGGCCAAACCCCAACCATTACCCGGCGCGCCGAATGGGCGGGGGATCTACGCGGCGTTTGTCGCCGCCATGCGGGAAGGCGTATTCGCCACCTTGGTCCGCCACAAGCCGGTGATGATCCGTCTGCTGGCGGTGATTTCCGATCAATGGCGGGTGGCCAGCGCCGAAATGCTGCGCCGGCTGACCGCCGACCGGGCGGGCTTCGCCGACCGCTTCGCCGGCCTTTCCCCGTCGGCGCCGGTAGCGGGCTTCGAGGTGGGAATTTCCGATCCCCACGACCACGGAAGGGGCGTCGCGATCCTGCGCTTTGCCGATGGTGGGCGGTTGGTCTACAAGCCGCGCGACCTGTCGATGGAGGACGCCTGGCACGGCTTGGCGGTTTGGCTGGCGCGGGCTGGGGCCCCGGTGGATCTGGGAGCCGCCCGCGCCTGGACCCGACCGGGGTACGGCTGGATGGAGTTCGTCGAGGGCGGAACCGAGATCGCCGCGGATCAAACCGCCGCGTTCTTCCGGCGGGTTGGCGGCCTGCTGGCGGTCATGCGCTGGTTGCGGGCCAGTGACATGCACGAGGAAAACATCGTCGCCCGCGACGCCGTCCCGGTGCCGATCGACCTCGAGACGGTTCTGCAGCCGAATCTCGTGCTCGATCGCATGAAGGAGCCGGCCCTGATGGCCGAGGCGGAGGCGCAGGACCGCCTCGACAACTCGGTCCTCACTGTCGGCCTGCTGCCCAAGCGCATGCGCATCGCCGGACGGGAGACCGAGGTGGGCGGCTTGGCCTCGCCCGACGTCCTGACGATTCCCGAATGGGTTTTCACCAGGATCGGCCGCGACACCATGGAAGAGGAACGGCGCGAGGTCGAACGCTCCACCGCCGGGCTGGCGCTCACGGTGAACGGAGAGCCGCTGCGGATCGCCGATCACGCCACCGACGTTGCCGCCGGTTTTCGCGACACAGTAATGTTCCTGGCTGCCCGCCGGGATGCCCTGTTCGCGGCGGATGGGCCGATAGCGCGGTTCGCCGGCTGTCGCTTGCGCCACGTTCTGCGCGCCACCGCTTATTACGAGATCCTGCGCCGCGAGGCCCGATCGCCAGCCAACCAGGCCAGCGGTGTCGCCTGGAGCCGCCACTTCGACCGCCTGACGCGCAACGCGCGATGGGACTTGAACCCCGACCCTGGCTGGCCGGTGGTGGTCGGCGAGCGTGCCGCGCTTGCCCGCTACGACATTCCGTTGCTGGTGGGCGAGGGGGCGGTGACGGGCTGCTGGATCGACGGCGATCCGGTCGCTCCCGGGCTGCTGGAGCCGGCCATATGGCCGCAGCTGGGCGAGCGGCTGGAGCGGCTGGCGGCAAGTGTCGATGACGAGTCGAAAATCACCGTCCAGGCGGCGACATCCAGCGTCATCCCGGCTCGTCAGCGGCGGCCGTGGGCGGACGAAAGTACCGATCTGGATGACGGAGCCGCGCGCGCCGTCGCCTTGTCGATTGCCGATTGGGTGGCCGAACGGGCGATACACAGCCATGGCGCCGCAGCTTGGATCGGCCTTGGCTTATCGGCTGATGGCAAGGGATTCGACCTGAGACCACTGGACGCCAGCCTCTACGGCGGACAGGTGGGCATCGCGCTCTTCCTCGCCGCCTGTTTCCGGGCGACCGCCGATACGCGCTGGCGGGATTTGGCGCTGGAAGCCCTTGCCGCCACGCGCTTTCGGCTGGCCCGGCCGCAACTTGCCGCCGATATGATCGGCCAGATCGGTATCGGCGGGGTCGGCGGGATGGGGTCGCTCGTCTATGCCTTCACCCAGGCGGCGGCCCTGCTGGAAGCGCCGGAGCTGCTGGAGGACGCCAAGCGGGCGGCCGCCATGATCGACGGCCGGACCATTGCCGGCGATCGCATGCTGGACGTCGTTGCCGGATCGGCCGGCGCGGCGCTCGGCCTGCTGGCTTTGTACCGGGCGACGGGCGATGCCTGGGTGCTGGAACGGGCGGCGGATTGCGGCCGGCACATTCCGTCCCGGCCGCTGACCGCGGTTGCCGGCGCGGCCGACTGGCGGGGCGTCTTCGCGAGGCCGCTGACCGGCTTCTCCCACGGCGCCGCCGGTATCGCTTACGCCTTGTTAAGGCTGTATGCGGCGTCCGGCGAGGCGGGATTTCTGGAAACCGCGCGGCTGGGCCTCGACTACGAGCGGTCGCTCTTCGACGCCGAACGCGGGAATTGGCCGGACCTAAGAAGCGAAGAGGGCGTCTCGTTCCCCTGCCAATGGTGTCACGGCGCCGCCGGCATTGGGCTGGCCCGCCTCGCCGCGCTTGACGTGTTGGACGACGCCGACTTACGGGCCGATATCGCCGCGGCAATGTCCATGGCCGCCGGGTGGCCGGACGCCGATCCCGATCACCTGTGCTGCGGCAACGCCGGGCGTCTGATGATCCTCGATACCGCGGGTCGCATTATGGGCGATCCCGGCTTGCGGGATCTGGCGCGGCGGCGGGCGACAGCTTGGCTCAGGCGGGCTGGCGGGCTGGACGGATTCGTCTTGCCGGGCAGCGACGCCGTGTTCCGGCTCGGCCTGTTTCAAGGGTTGTCGGGAATCGGCTACGCCCTGCTCAACTTGAGCGGCGTCGACGATCTGCCCAACCCGCTGGCGCTCTGTTGACGCGAGGTTTGGGGGGCACCGTTTCCTATTCGGCCGCGACCGCCGCCACGGCGGCGTCGAGGATGTCGAGGCCGCGGACCAGGTCGTCGTCGGCAATGGTCAGCGGGCAAAGGATCTTGAGAACGTTGCGCTCCGGTCCACAGCTTTCCATGACAAGGCCGCGCGCAAAGGCTTTGCCGGCAATTCGGCGGGCGACGGCGCCCGAGGCGGTGGACAGGCCTTGAATGAGGCCGCGTCCGCGGACCGGCGGTCGCGTCACCTCCTGGTAGCGCAGGGCAATCCTGTCGAGGCGGGCGCCGACGATGCCGGCCTTGCGCACCGTTTCTTGTTCGAGCGCGTCGTCGCGCCAGAAGCGCAACGCCTCGGTGGCGGTGACGAAGGCGGGATTGAAGCCGCGGAAGGTGCCGCTGTGCTCGCCGGGCGCCAAGCTGTCGCAAGCCGGCTTGACGAGAACCATGGCCATCGGCAACCCCAGGCCGGACAGCGACTTGGACAGGCAGATGATGTCGGGCTCCAGGCCGGCCGGCTCGAAGCTGAAAAAGGAGCCGGTCCGTCCGCAACCGACCTGGATGTCGTCGACGATCAACAGCATGCCGGCGCCACGGCAAATGTTTTGGAGACGACGCAGCCATTCCATCGAGGCGACGTTGATGCCGCCTTCGGCCTGAACCGTCTCGACGATGCAGGCGGCCGGCAGGTTCGTTTCACCGCGGGTGTCGGAGAGCAGGCTTTCCAGACGGTCGAGCGTATCGACGCCGGGACCTTCGGCGCCATCGAAGGGGATGAACGTCGTACCGCCGACGATCGGCATGGGCGCCGCCTGCCGTGCCGGTCCGCCGGAAATGGCCATCGTCGCCAGGGTCATGCCGTGGAAGGAATTCTCGAAGCTGACGATTTGCTGACGGCCGGTCGCCTTGCGTGCCAGCTTCAGCGCGACCTCCACCGCGTTGGCGCCGGACGGCGCCGGGAACAGCATGCGATGGGGCATGCCGCGCGGCGCCAGGATGGTGTCGTGGAAAGCGGTAAGGAAATTTTCCTTGGCCGCCGTTGCCATGTCGAGGGAATGCAGGATGCCGTCACCGGCCAAATAGTCGACGAGGCGGCGCTTCATGGCGTCGTCGTTGTGGCCGTAGTTCAGCGCCCCGGCGCCCGCGAAGAAGTCGATATACTCGCGCCCCGAACGGCCCTGGAGGCGGGCGCCCTTGGCAGAGGTGAAAACATCGGGGAAACCCCGGATATAGGAGCGCACTTCGGATTCGAAGCGTTCAAAGACGTCCATCGGATTTCTTCCGTATGTGGGGCCGCCGCTAGCGTGCGGCGGTTCGCGGGGACAACAGGACAAACAATGCCGGGACCACGACGAAGGACAGCACCGTCGCCGCCATCAGCCCGAAGATGATGGCATAGCACAATGGCTGCCACATCGCACTGCTGAGCGACAGCAGGGTTAGACCGACGATGGTGGTGAGCGTGGTCGACAGGATGGGCCGCAGGCGGTCGGCCGCGCCATGGGCGGCCGCCTCGCTGACGGATCGGCCGAGTTCGATGAACTCGCGCATGGTCTCGACCATGACGATGGAAACGTTCACGACGATGCCAAGCAAGGACACAATGCCGACCATCGCCGGAAAGGACAGCGGCATACCGATGGCCAGGAAGCCGAACAGGGTGCCGATCAGGGCGCACGGCACCGAGAACAGGATGATGAACGGCAGGCGGTAGGAATTGAACAGCAGGACCAGCAGGCCGAACATCAAGACCATGGTCAGCAGGAACATCTTCATCATGTTCGAATTGGTTTCGCTCGCCTCAGCTAACTGGCCGGCCAGCCCGATCCTTAGCTCCGGGTAGCGGGCCTGGACCTTCTCGATTTCAGGCCATGCGGCGCGCAGGACCACGGCCGTGCCGCCGCTGCCCTCGGCCTTGCCGCGCACCGAGGTCGTACGGTTGCCGCCGCTGTGCACGATCACCTGTGGCAGGCTGCTGTATTCGACGGCGAATAGCGAGGCCAGGTCGATGCGCACGCCGTCGGGGCCGGAGGCCCGGATGAGCATCAGGTCGTTCCACGACGTCGGTGGCCCCACTTCGCCGTTGCGGCTCGGCCAGGCGACGCCGAGTTGCACCGGCACGTCGTCCTCGGTTGCGCCACGCTTCAGCTTGGCGACCGTGGTCTCTCCCATGGCCAGGCCGATTTCCTCGGACACCGGGGTCAGCCGTACCTTGAAGAACTCCAGCGCCTCGCGGACCGGGGTGACGACCAGGGCATTTCGGGCCGGTCCCATGTCGTTGCGAACGTCGGCGGTTCCGGGAACGCCGGTAAAAGCGGCGGCGATTTCCTGGGCGGCGGCGCGCAGTTGGCCAAGGTCTTCTCCCTGGATGTCGATCTGCAGATCGTCGCCGCCACTCGGCCCGCCCGCCTGCGCCGCCAGGACGACGCTGGCTCCCGGCACCTCGGCGAGGGCCTCGTACAGTTCACGGCGCAGTTCCGGCACGTAGGTGTAAGCAAAGCGGCCGTCGCGGGCGTCAAGCGGCGTCAGGACCAACGAAAAGCCGGCGACGTGACTGCCCGGCGTGTCGGCGATTCGTTCAGCCGACGACGTGACGGAAAATGGGCTCTTCTGCCCGACATAGGCGATGGTGCTTTGGAAATAGGGTTTGGCGCGCAGGATGTCGCCTACCTTAAGTGCGATCTCGGTCGTATGATCGAGTGGCGTTCCGGGTGGCAGTTCGACTGTGATTCCCATGTTGCGGCCGTCGATCTTGGGATAGGCCTCCGACGGCAGCAGCGCGCCGGCTGCCAGGGAAGCCACCACCAGCGCCAGAACGCCCACCATCCACAGAGCGGCCACCGGGCGGGAACGCACGACGTAGGCCAGAACCCAGGCGAGCAGGCGGCCGGAAACCCGGTTGGTGATGTGGTCGACGCGGGTTACGCCGTCGCCCTTCGGTTTACGTCCCAACAGGTGGTGTGACGACGGCAACGCCCACACGAAGGCGACGACATAACTGATCACCAGGCAGATGATGGCGGTAAACGGGATGAGACGAATGAATTTGCCATCGGTGCCCGGCAGAAACAGCAGCGGTGCCAGAGCCAGGATGGTGGTCAACTGGCCAGCGAAGGCGGGCAAGGCGAAGCGCTTCACCGTCACCCCGACGGCGGAATCGAAACTTCGCCGCTCGGCGTAAAGCCCCTGGTGCATGCCCTCCATGACCAGAATGAAGACATCGACCAGCATGCCCAGGGCAAGCACCATGCCGATCACCACCATCTCGTTCATCGTCATGCCGAAGGCGAAAACGGCGGCGACGCTGCCCAGGAAGGTGATCGGCACCCCGGCGCCGGCGATCACGGCCTCGCGCCAGGTCAGCATGACGAGCAGGATCAGGACGACGCCAATGACCGCCTGAACGGCATTGGTGAAGACGCTGGCCAGTTTTTCCTCGACCTCCACCGCCTCGTCGGTCAGCACCGAGGCTTCCACGCCCTTGGGCATCGGAAAGCCCTCGACGGTCCGGCGGACCTGGGCGACGGTGGCAACGGTATCCGCCCCCGGCGCCTTGTAGAGCGATATGCTGACGCCCTTGGCGAAGGGCTTACCGTCGAAGCTGACGAACGTGCGAACGCTTTCGCTCGACAGGTCTCGGCGCACCTCGGCAAGATCGCCCAGGCGGACGACCCGCCCTGATCTCAACTGCTGGATCGGCAGCACACGGATTTCATCGACCGAAGTGAACCGTCCGGCCAGATTGATCGAGGCCGGAGTGCGGCCGTCGCGCATCTCGCCCAGCGGCCGGTCGACGCTGCCGGCGCGGATGGCGTCGCTAACCACCTTCATGCTGAGGTTCACCGCGTTGAGGCGCATGGGATCGACCAGCACGCGGCCCACTTCCTCGCGGGCGCCCGACACCTCGACCTTGCGCAGCGAACCGATACGTTCCAGGCGTTCCTTGACGTTGCGGGCGGTATCGCCGAGGACGGCGTCATCAACGTTGCCGTGAAGCATATAGGTGAGGATCGGTATGTCGGTGGTCGACATCTGTTCGACCGTCGGTGCCAACGTGTCGCCGGGCAGCTGACTCGCCGTCTCGGTCACCTTGGTCCGCAACGATCGGATGGATTCCTCGATCGGCGCGTTGGCCTCGAACTCGACGATGACGAGCGACAGGCCGGAACGCGAGCCGCTGGAGATCCGCTTCAAGCTATTGAGGGATTTAATCGCCTTCTCGAGCGGCGTCGTTACTTCCTTCTCGACCAGTTCGGGAGAGGCGCCGGGCCACAGCACGCGCACCTGGGCCACCGGGATGGCAAGATCGGGCGCCCCCTCCTTGACCATCGAGGTGTAGGCGAACAGGCCGCCCAACAACAGCAGGACGCCCAGAACGCCGGCGAAGGTGGTGTCGATGAAGAAGAACCGGAACAATTTGCCCGGCTTTTCCTCGCCGGAGACGGGATCGCCGTTCATGAACCGCTGCCCGAACCGGCGATGTGGACAAGGGCGCCGTCGGCCAAGCGTTCCTGGCCGGCGACGACCACCGTTTCGCCGGGTTCCAGGCCTTCGCGGATCTGGATCATGCCGCCATCCGCCAACCCGTACTTGATGATCCGGCGATGGGCCGTGCCGGCCTTGCCGTCGATCACGAAGACGTATCCTTCACCAGCGTCGTAGCGCGGCGCCTCAACCGGTACGCGCACTACATCGGCACGTTCGTCGGCCAGGATGCGTACAGCGACATAGAGCCCGTCGAGCAGATGTTCCGCCCCCTCCAAAGTGCGCAGGCGTACACGCACCGCCCGGCTGTCCGGGGCGATGGTGGGAGCCACCGCGTAAACCTCGGCGCGAGCGATGGGAAGGGTGGGTGCCTTGTCACCGGCCGAGTTGTCGGCGATGTCGAACAGGTTGGTGCCGCCCCAGGCGATCTGGGCCGGCATGCCTCGGCGCAGCGACATTCCCTGGAAGCTGGGAATCTCGACCACCACCTCGTAGGCCGTCGGATCGATGACGACCGCCGCCGCCATGCGCATCAATTGCCCCATATCCTGGAGGCCGGCCGGCAACGGCGACACATAGTCGCCGACCGCCAAGTTCATGAAGCCGATGATGCCATCAAATGGCGCGCGCAGGGCACTTTGCTCCATACGGATGCGGGCCTGGGCGATCTGTGATTGGGCGGCATTGACTTCGGCCTGGGCGGCGGCCATGTCGGTTTCGGCCCTCTGGACCCTGGCCTTGGCCTGCCGCTGGTCATTTTCGGCATCGTCGAGTTGCTTGCGCGGTGCGATGCCCTTGTTCACCAGATCACGGGCCCGGGCAAGCTGCTGTTCGGCGTGGGCCAACGCCGAACGGGCCTCGTTGATGGCGCTGCGGGCGCCTTCGGCGCGCTGGCGGGCGGCCTCGGTCTGGGCAACCTGGGAAACAACCTGCTCGCCGAGGTCCCGTTCGTCCAGGCGGCCGATCAATTGGCCGGGCTTGCCGTTCGCCGGGCCGGTAACCTTCGATCCCTCGCGCAAGGACTGGCTCTCGGCATCGCGGCCGATTTCGACCACCTTGCCGGCAAGGTCGAAATGCAGGATCTCGCGGCGCGCCGCAAGCGCGGTCCCTTCGGTCGAAATCCAGGCCCGAATGGGCCCCCGCGTGACTTCCGTAACGGCCACCGTCACCGGGGTCGGCACGGATTGGGCGGCGGCGGTGGACCCAAGGGCAAGAGGGAACCCCAGAACCAGAAATGCGGCCGTTATGCCATGCCTGCCCGCCATCGCGCCCCCCTTGTTGAACAGTTTGTCCAACCGTCGCCACTATTGTCCAAAACGCGATAGCTCGCAACTGTGAGGAGCCAAAGCATCACCCGAAGAAACACCTTGACGCGCGGATGCCACCCATGGCGGACGGCGTCGTGGACGGCGGCGGCGCTTTGTGGATACACTGCGACGCACCGGTTTTCCGGGCCGCCGCCGACCGAGGGGGACGACGTCTTTCCGATGAACCTGATCCGCCTGCTCATTGCCGAGGGGATGACTCCCCGCAACCGTCTGTTGGCCAGCGCCTTCGTCTCGGGGGTGAGCAGCGCATTCGTGCTGGCGATGGTCAACATGGCGGCCGGCGAGATCGCCGAGTCCGGACGCGAAGAGGTGAACTGGCTGCTGGCCGGCCTGTTCGTCCTTGGTCTGGTCCTGTTCGCCGTGGCGGAGGTGTTCCTGATCTCGCGGGTCTGCGCCGGGGCCGAAACCGCGGTCGACCGCCTGCGGACGCGCCTCCTCGGGCGCCTGTGCCGCGCCGACTTCGAAAAGGTCGAAAGCATGGGGCGGACGGTGTTCTACGAGAGCATCACCCAAGGCACGCAAACCCTTTCGCAGAATTCCCAGTATTTGGCGATCGCCTTGCGTTCGGTTGTGCTGATCGCCGCGATCCTTGTCTATATCGCCTATATCTCGACCACCGCCCTGATCCTGGTGCTGGTGTTCACCCTGATCGGCGGCGCCATGTTCGGCCTTGCCGGGCAGCGGCTGAACGCCCGCTATGCCGACATGATGAAGGAGGAAGCCCGGCTTTTCGAAACCATCACCGACCTCCTCGACGGCTTCAAGGAGGTGCGTCTGAGCAGCGCGCGCAGTCGCGATCTCGGGCAGGTGTTCGGAACGATCTCACAGTCGGCCACCGATATCCGCGTCGACGTCCAGGTTCGCGCCTTTCAGCAGTTCATCCTGGGCGAGGTTGCCGTCTTCTTCCTGCTGGCGGTGGTGGTCTTCGTGGTGCCGCTCTATTCGACTTCGTTCCACGGCGACATCGTCAAGGTGACGATGGCGGTCTTGTACATGACAGGGCCGATCGGCGGCCTCATCCAGACCCTGCCGCTGCTCAGCGCGGCCGAAGCGGCGGCCGGCCGCATGCTGAACCTGGACGAACAGCTGGCGGCCATTGCCGAACCGGCCGCCAATCCGACGGCGGCGCCGATGCCGGCCGATTTCCGGGAGATCTCGTTGCGCGGCGTCGAATACGCCTATGCGGTCGACGAGGGGGAGCCCTCGTTCGTCCTCGGGCCGGTCGATCTGGCGGTGCGCCGCGGCGAGGTGGTTTTCATCACCGGCGGCAACGGTTCCGGCAAGTCAACCCTGATCAAGCTGCTGACCGGCCTCTATCGGCCCCATCACGGCCGCATCCAGGTGGACGGCATGGCCATCGGTCCCGACACCCGGCGGGCCTTCCAGGACATGATAGCGCCGGTGTTCTCCGACTACCACCTGTTCCCCCGCCTGTACGGAGTGCCGACGATCGACCCGGCAATGGCCCAAGACCTGATCGCCTGGTTCGAGATGGAGGGCACCGTGCGGTTCGCCGAGGACCGCTTCGATCGCCTCGACCTCTCGGCCGGCCAACGCAAGCGACTGGCTCTCATCGCCGCCCTGCTGGAAAAAAGGCCGGTCCTGGTGATCGACGAGTGGGCGGCCGACCAGGACCCGCATTTCCGCCGCAAGTTTTATCGGGAGATGCTGCCGGCGCTCAAAACGCGGGGAATGACGGTCATCGCGGTCACCCACGACGACGCCTACTTCGACGTCGCCGACCGTCGCCTTCATCTGGATGAGGGCAAACTTTCCGAGCTTGCGGTCGAACCGGGGGGGGCGGCGTAGATGGAGCTTCTCTCGCTTCTTCGCCGAGAGGCCGCGATCGACCTTCGACGGCTGGCCGTTATGACGGCTCTGTCGGCGATCTCAACCACCCTTATCCTCGGCCTGATCGCCTTCGGCGCCGAGAAGGCCTCGTCGGGGGACGTCAGCCTGCTGATGGTCGCCGCGTTCGTCGCCGCCATTCCGCTGTTCATCCTGTCGCAGAATTACGTCATGACGACGACGGCCCGCGAGGTCGAGGCGATCATCCAGCGTTTGCGCCTCGACCTCTTCGAAGGTGTGCGCAACGCCGACATCCCGGCCCTCGACTCGCTCGGCCGCGCCCCGTTGTTCGCCGCTCTGGCCAACGACACCCAGACTATCTCGCGGACCATGCCGCTGCTTGTCATCGGCGCCCAACAGGCGGTGACCCTGGTTTTCGTGGCACTGTTCCTGGCGTGGCTGTCGCTTTCGGCCTTCGCCATCGCCGCCGTCTTCAGCGCCATCGCGCTCACCGTGCATTTCCGGCGGTCGCGAGCCTTGAGCGAAAGCATGCAACAGGTGTCGAGGGACGAACAGCGCCTGTTCGGCGGTCTTGGCCATGTGCTCGACGGCTTCAAGGAAATCCGGGTCAACGCGCTTCGCGCCGAACAGGTGGTGACGGAGCTCTCCGAACTCTCCGGCGAAGTGCGCCAGCGCAAGAGCGCCATCAAACGTCAATGGGCGATCGAATTCGCCTTTATCCAAGTCGTCTTTTTCCTGCTGCTTGGCCTGATGGTCTTCGTGGTGCCCCTGTTTTCCGAAGGATTCGCCAAGGTGGCGGTGGAAGCGACAACGGTGGCGCTGTTCCTGGTCGGTCCCATCGGCACCGTCGCCCAGGCCATACCGGCGATTGCGGAGGCGGGATCGGCGCTGGGCTCCGTCCAGCGGGTGACCGCGCAGTTGAGCGACGTCCTGGCCAACGGCGAGGACGAGAAAGCCGAACCGTTGGCCGAGCCGATCCGGGAAATCGCCCTCGACGGCATCCGCTTTTCCTACCGCGAGGCCGATGGCTCCCCGGGCTTCTCGGTCGGCCCGCTCGACGTCGTTTTCCGGGCCGGTGAACTGGTGGTGGTGACGGGCGGCAACGGTTCGGGCAAGTCGACCGTATTACGCCTGCTGACTGCCCTTCTCAGGCCCGACCAGGGGGGCATGAGGATCAACGGCGAGCCGTTGCGGGCCGGGCAGCGCCAAGCCTACCGCGACCACATCGCCGCCGTCTTCTCGGATTATCACCTGTTCCGCCGGCTCTACGGGGTCGGGTCGATCGATCCCGCCAACGCCGACGCCCTGCTGCGCCGGCTGCAAATCGCCGAGAAGGTCGCCGTCCGCGACGGCGCCTTCACCACCGTCGATCTGTCGGGCGGGCAGCGCAAGCGCCTGGCCCTCATGGTGGCGCTGCTCGAGGACAAGCCGGTGTTGATCCTCGACGAGTGGGCGGCCGACCAGGACCCGCAGTTCCGGCGCCTGTTCTACGAGAAGCTGTTGCCTGCCCTCAAGCGGCCGGACCGCATCATCGTCTGCGTCACCCACGACGACCGCTATTTCGGCGTCGCCGACCGCATCCTCGATATGGAAGAAGGCAGCTTCCGGGCCTGAGATTGGCGATCTCAGCGGACGGGCGACGGACCTTCGCTGTTGATGACGAACACCCGGCTGTCCGGGCCAAGATCCAACCGGCCCCGTGCTTCCGGGTCGGTGGCCGCGGCCAGCAGCCCGGCCAAACCGGCGATGCCGGTGTCGCCGCCGAGGAGCGGCAGATCGCCATAAGCGCCTGTTGCCAGACCCTCCTGAACGGCCGCCGCCGTAACTTCACCGACCGTCATGCCGGCAAAAGCGGCCTTGGACAATATCGTCCATGCCGGCAAGGACGGCCGTCCACAAGCCAGCCCAGCCATCCGCGTCGCCAACGTCCCATCCACCTGGACCGGCCGCCCGGCCTTAAGGCTGGCCAAAAGACAGGCGGCAGCGACGGGTTCTACGGTGACGACGCGCGGTGTGGCGGGGGTAAGGTGGCGCCACAGACCGGCGGTGATGCCCGCCGCCATGGTGCCGACCCCGCAATGCAGGAAGACGTGGGTCGGCGGTTGATCGGCCAATCCGTCCCGCCAGGCTTCGGCGGCGAGCAAGGCGTAGCCGGCCATGATGGCGCGGCCGACCGGCAGTGTCGCGGTATAATCGGTATCGGTGATCAACAGCGCCGAGGGATCGGCGGCGGCGCGTCGTTCGGCTGCCAACACCGCATCGTCGTAGGTGCCGTCGACGACCTGGATGGCGGCTCCCGCTGCACGGATGCGGGCAAGCCGGCCGGCATCGACATCACGGCCGACGAAGATGAGCGACAGGCAGCCCCTCCGGGCAGCAGCCCAGGCCACGGCCAGCCCGTGGTTGCCGTCGGTGGCGGCGATGGCCGTGCATTGACCGACGTCGAGGGCCATCGTTTCCCCCAACAGCACGTGCAGGCCGTAGGGGGCTCCCAGGGCCTTGACGCCGCCAAGACCGAACCGGCCACCTTCATCCTTGCAGAGGATCGCGCCGAGACCCAAGTGGCGAGCCAGGCCGGCGAGCGAGCGCAGGGTAGTTGGCCGGTACTCGGGCCAGCCGGCAATGACTTCGGCCGCCCGATCCATCTCTGCCGGCCACAGGGATTCCGCAACCGCGCCATAGGGCCGGTCGGGTCGCCAGAATGGATTGTGATAAAGGTCTCCCGGACGGTTGGCGAGGGGAAAGGCATCGGTCGACATGACACCGCCGCAGGCTGCCTAGAAGAACAGGCTGATAAGGACAGCATGCCTACCACAGCCCGTTCGGCTTCGCTATACTCCGCCGACCGGACGTGCGGAGAGGGAAAGCAAGGAATGAACATGCGTCGCCCGCCGATCGCCGCCATGGCGGTATTCCTGACCGCATGGTGGAGCGTGACGGCCTCCGCCGCCGACCACCGGCTTCCCTACAGGCCGGATGCGATTCCGCGTTCCCAGTACCTGGCCGTCGAGGAAGACGATACCGTCCGGCCACCGTCCTCCGTCGATGCGAAGGACTATTTCGTGGCCATCTACAGCGGCGGCACCATCGGGGTCTATTACTACGTGGCGAGCGCCATCTGCCGGGCCATGGAGAAAAATTTCCAGAAGCACCGCATTCATTGCGTGCCGCTGCGCTCTCTAGGCGTGGCCAGCAACATGTCCCTGATGGAACATGGGCGTGCGCAGTTTATCATCGTGCAGTCGGACACCAACTATTATGCTTCGAAGGGCCAGATCAAATTGCCCGGCGGCCAGTCTGTCATGTCGCTGCATAACGAACTGGGGGCCATGGCGGTGGGTGCGAAATCGGGAATCCGTACACCGGCCGACCTGCGTGACAAGCGGGTCAACCTGGGCATCGAGGGGACGGCGTCCCGCGCCCTGTGGATGGAATTCCTGACCGCCCAGGGCCTCGCCATCGGGGATCTGGAGCAGGCGTATTCGGTGATCCAGGAGTATAACGTCATGGGCCTGTGCGGCGACTACATCGACGCCTTCGGCCTGTGGATCGGCCACCCGGCCGCGCCCTTCCACGATGCCGCCGAAACCTGCGGCGCTCGCATCGTCGGCATGGCCTCGCCCGGCACCGACAAGCTGCTAGACCAGAGATCGTTCTATTTCCGCGGCAACATTCCGGCGAACACCTATCCCGGCCAGACCGAGCCGGTTGCCTCCTACGGCTTCAAGGCTTCGCTGGTCGCCTATGCCCAGGTCGATCCCTACCTTGTCTATTGGGTGACGCGCAGCATCGTCGAGGAAGTCGATGCCTTCCGTGCGGCCCATCCTGCGGTGGGCGCGGTGGCCCCCCGCGAGATGTTTGAGATGGGCAACTTCCTGCCGTTCCACCCGGGCGCCGCCCGCTATTGGCGGGAAGTCGGCTGGCTTCGAGGCAACGCCGGCCACTGAGCGGCGTCAGGCGGCGGCGCGGCTCCGTTCGAAGTGGGCCCGCAGAACCGCCGCATCGAATTCCAGCGCCGTTCCCCCGGTTTCGAAGTGCAGGATGAAGGCGCGTCCGATGGTGCGCGTCAGCAGAGCCGAGGTTGCCGACGATGCTGCGGCGCCGATCATGTTGGCCCCCGGCGTCAGTTTGACCAGCGAAGCGGTGATGGCCGAACCGACACCAGCCTGCCCGGCGCCTCCCAGTACCCCGGCGACGGCGGCCCGCACCCGGTCGCGATTGAACGGCGCTTCGTAGAGGCCGGCCAGCGATTTGATCATCGAGACGATAAGCAGGACCACGCTCAAGGTGTCGACCAGCGGAATGGGGATGATGCTGCCGACCGCCGAATAGGCGGTGTAGCGTTCGACGATCTGCCCGGCGCGCGCCCGGCGCAACTCACCGGCGACTTCGACATCGACGGCCTTGGCTTCGAACGGTGGAGGCGGGGATTTGACCGGTGTCGGGCCGGCGTCGCGCTTCGCGGTTGGCCGACGCTTGGTGGCCGCCGCCGGCTTTCCCTTGGTGGCGCCTTTTGGCTGGGCGTCCCGCTGAAGGCGGATGTCGTCGAAGGTCTGGGCCGTGGCTTTGGGCAGCTTCTTGCTCATCGGGTCTCCTTGGCGGGGGCCAGCAGGGCTTCGATCTCGTCGGCGAGGGCGGCAATCTCGCGGGCTGCGGCGCCACGCGGTTCGATCATCGATGGCGTGGCGCCGAACAGGGCCGCCTCGCCATAGATAATGCGGTTGACCAGCTCGCTTTCGAGCAGCGGAAAGCCGGCCTCGGTCAGTTCGCTGCGGATGTGGCGGGCAATGACACTGTCGCGGGTGGTCTGCATCATCACGCAGCGGAAACGGGGAACGCCGCCGTCGACAGTGGAAAACAGCGTGCGGGCAGTGTCGATCATGACGTCGACGTCGAGCGGCGAGGCCTTCACCGGCACCACCACCAGTCCGGCCTCGGCCAAAGCCGCCAGGGTGGCCGGCGCGCGGAAGCCGGCCGTATCGATCACCACCGGCGAGTGGGCCTTGCCGAGGCGACGGGCCGTGGTCACGACATCGGCGCTGCTATCCTCGATGACGGGAACGCCACCCAGCGCCTGGGGCCGTTCGGCGAGCCGGGCCAAGGTGCGTTGCGGGTCGGCGTCGACGAGAACGGGATCGCGGCCGTTGAGGCGCCAGTGAACGGCCAGGCAGCTTGCCAGCGTGCTCTTGCCGCTGCCGCCCTTCAGCGTCGCGACGGTGACGATGGCCCTTCTGCTCATGGCAGATTCCCCCTTCTGCTCCCGCCGTGATCATATAGAAGCCCAGGCGGCGGTCCAGTCCTCACGTCTCGGCGGCCGGGGCAAACCACACCCGCATGCCGGCCTCTGCGGATTCCGCTTTCCAGCCGATGGATCCGGCGGCAAGCAGGTGTTCCTGCGTTATGACGTCGGCGGCGTCGATCCAGCGCCCTCCGTCCGGTGGCGGCACGACTGGGGTGTTCAGATCGCGCACCATCAGGTAGCGCCAGCCGCCGTATTTCTGACGAAGCGCGCGAATGGTCAGTCCTTCGGCCAGAATGTTGCGCAGGCTGGCACCGTTGCCGGGAGCGACGGTGGTGATGACCAGCGAGCGGCCGGCCAGGACCGCTTCCCGGATGCGCCAAGCCGTCAACACCCGTTGCAGCCGGTTGCCCCGCCATTCGGGACGAACGCCGATGCCGTCGATGTGGGCGACGCGGGCGCGTTCCGTCGCCGCCAGCCCAAGGTCGTCGGCGAAGTTGGGGTCGGCCGGGCCCGGCAATCCCAGCACGCCGTAGGCAATCAGCCGATCCTCGGCGAACAGGCCCAGGGTGCGGCCAATGCGCGACATGTGGTCGGCGAAGAAGGCATTCGTTTCGGCGGCCACCAGATGGGCCGGCATGCCGGCGAGCACCAGCCGGTGAAGCGCAATGACGGCATCGAGTTCGGCTTCGCCCAGCCGTCGTCCCTCGAAGGGAACCGGCGTGCACGGCTGGCCGTCGCGGCAATGAAGCGTCCCTCGCACGACGGCCGCTACGCCGCTCATCGGATCACCTCTGCGTAATCCAGCAGCGGCAGCGGCGGGTAGAGCTTCAGTCGGAGGGCCACCGGCAGGCGGATGATGTAGGAGAAATGTTCCAGTGTTTCGATGGGTGTGGTCGACGGCGGCTGCCCCTCGACAAGGATCTTGCGGGCCTTCTCGGCGGCCAACCGCCCGACCGCCTCGTACGGGCTGACCAGGCCCAGCATGGCGTTGCTTTCGCGGATCTCCAATTCGGTGGCGGTGAAGCACGGAATGCCCCGGGCGAGGCCGGCGGCGGTCAACTCGTTGCGCTGGTTGCCGATGAAGGTGTCCGGGCCGATGTAGAGGATCTGGGCGCCCGCCTTGGCCAGGTCGCCGACCAGGGCGGGAAGGCTGGCGGGGTCAGGGGCACCGGTGGCATCGGGCGGCACCGGTGCCTCCAGCAGGGCAAACCCCATCTCCGGGGCGAGAGCCCTCAGGCCCGCGACGTTGGCGACCGAGTTGGGTTCGGCAGGATTGTAGACAATGCCCAGGCGGGTGAGCGGTAGGTAGGCGCGGATGGCTTTGATCTGGGCGGGCAGGGGCGCGATGTGGGAAACCCCGGTGACGTTGGCCCTGGGCGGCTGATCGGGCGGCGGCGCGATACCGGTGGGGCCCGGCGTCGCCACCATGGCGAAGACCACCGGCAGATCGTCGATATAAGGCGAACGGTCGGGCGCATCCCACCGGCCAACCGTGCCGAGTGTGATGCCGGTACCCCAGGTGTAGACAAGATCGGGGCGCAGTCGTCCTGCCTCGGCCAGCACGGCCGGCAGGCGACGGATGTCTTGCGCCAGGTCGCGCACCAGGAAGTCGACGGCGACGCCACGGGCCGCCAGATGCTCGCGGAACCCGCGCTCGACCGGCGTCTCGCCCCGCCACAGGATCATCATGATGCGGAAAACCCGGCTCTCGGCCCCAGCCGGGGTGGCGGCGGCCGTTCCCCCTGCGTAGCCAAACGCCATGGCCAGGACAATCAGGACCGCCATCACCAGGGCGCGCCGCCTCATCGAGCCGCTCCGACGGCGGCCCGACCGTAGGCCACCAACGTGGCATAGAGGAGAAAGCTGATTGTTCCATAGAGGCCGAGGATGCCGATCGACCCGACCAGTCCGAACGAGTCCGCCAGGGCGGCCGCGACGACCGGTCCGAATCCTCCGCCCACGCGCTCGACGAAGCGCAGCACTGTCAAGCCCGGCGACTGGCCACGCTGCCTGTCGGTCGCCGGTAGCAGGGAGATGACCAGCGACACCTGGGCGGTGATGGACATCGACTGTCCGAAACCGAGCGCGGCAACCGCCACGGGAACGGCGACGACGAGAAGGGTGGCGGGGACGAACGGCAGCGCGATCAGGCCGATCGCCGAGACTATACCGCCGATGGCGACGACCAGCCCATGCCGCTGCCAGCGATCGGATACGCGGGCGAACAGCGGGCTGCCGACCATCATCGCCAGGCCGTAGATCATGACGACCCGACCAATGTCGCCTTCGGGGCTGCCGAGGTCGGCCAGGGTGACCGGCACCAGATAAAAGAGAAACCCGGTCAGCAGGAACTTGGCCGGAATCGCCGCCAGCAGAAGCTGGACGGCGAAGGGCCGATTGCCGAAGGCGACGGCGAAGTCGCGCAAAGTGATGCGTCCCGGGACCTCGGCGTGTGCGGCATCCCGTCCCATCAGGCTGCGCACCGCCAACACCGTCAGCGCCGCCACCGCCGCCGCCATCAGAAGTGTCGCGCTGTAGCCGATGCGCTCGGCGACGATGCCGCCGACCGCCGGCCCACAAATATCGGCCAGGGTGATACCACCCACCATCATGGCGGCGCCCTGAGCACGGTTGTCGCGGTTGGTCAGTTCCAGCACGAAGCCCTGACAGGCAACGAAGGTGGTGGCGTAGCCGATGGCCGACAGCGCCCGCCATACCAGCAGGTCCCAGTAACTGGCGGCCAGCCCGGTCCCGGCCAGCCCGGCCGAGGCGACGAGGGCGCCGACGATATACAGGCGACGGCGGCCCAGTCGAACATACAGCATCGACGCAACGGGCATGACCGACGCAAAGATCAGCATGTGCAGCCCGATGACGATGCCGGTCGCCATGCCCGTGCCCAGGTCGGACATCTGTTGGGTGAAGCCATCGACATAGCTGGGCAGGAAGGGACGCGCCAACTCCTCGGCGAAGACGAACAGGAACGACAGCAGCCGCACACCCACCAGCGAAGGGCCGCGAAGAGACCGGAATGGCGTGCCGAGACGGTTGGCTGTGGCGGCGATGACGGAATCGACCCTTCCGAGGAAAGTCCCCAGCTCGTCGGGACCGCCGAAGCCGGTGACGAGGTCGAAGCGGCGTGCCGCCACGGCGCGGAGCGCCGTCGCCGCCGCCTGCGCGGGCTGGGAGATGTTGAGGGTGAGGACCAGGAGCATGACCTCAAAGGCCAGCAGCATGGCCACCAGGACGACGATGCCGATGTCGAAGAGGTTGTCGATCAGGGGCTGGATCAGGGCGTGTTCGGCGTGTCCGAGGTAAAGGGTGCCGACGCGTAGCGGCAGCGCGGTGACCAGATAGTCGGCGCGCAGGCTTTGTCCCGCGGCCAGTCCTTCGAACATCGGTCTCCGGTCCGGCCGATCCAGGGCGGCGAGAAGCCCCTCGGCATCGATTCCATGCGCGTGCAGGAGGCGGTCGGAGGCATCGGTCAGGCCGAGAAAGGCGATGTCGCGGTCGCTTTCCTTGAGGCCGGAAAAGAGAATATCGAGCCCAGCCAGGCGATCGGGCGGGATTCCGAGGGTCAGCGCGTAGTCGACCTTGCGGCCGACCTGTTCGGCCTCCGCCCTGGCCTTCTGGGTCAATTCTGGGAACAGCAACTGCTCGCTCGTCGAAATGGCCAGCCACGAAACGCCAGCGAGCGCCAAAAGCAGCGCCACGCCCGCCACGGCCAGGCTCTTGAAGGTCGTATCGGCGACCCAGCCGCGCTTCATCGACCCGTCGCCTCGTCGGTGCCGGACCGCGCTTCCACCGCGCGGGCCAGCAGTTCGGGGCGGGCCTCCAGGTAGTTCCTGACCATCGCCCGTTCCCAGCGGTTTCCGAAGGCGTTCAGGGCAAGCTTGGGCGGCAAGGGGGGCGTGTGACCCGCCGCGATCCGGGCAAGGTCGGCATCCAGCCGCAACAGGGCCCGTCGGCGGTCGTCGAAGTAGAAGGCTGCCGCCATCACCGAGAAGACCGCTAGCACGGCGGCTATCGCGCCGATCCGGATGAAGCGGCCGGCCACCTCGTCCATTACGCCGACGTAGGATGCGGCCGACCGGCGAATCGCCACTCCGGCGAGGCAGGTTCCCAAGGTGTCGCGCACCGTCAGGCCGACGACCAGACCGGCCGCGTCGAAGGCGTGCCAACGGTTCTGCTGGAGATGGCCGAGCCACGGCTCGGCACCTTCGACCTTCGAACCATGCCGCGAGATCGGCCGGCCCTGACAGTCATGAATGGCGAACTCCGCGACGTCGGGATTGACGTCGGCGTGCTGGCGCAGGAGGTCGGCCAGGTTGCCCTGGGATTCGACGCGCACCCCGAGGCCGACGCCGATGGCAAGGGTGCGGCCGATTTCGCCGGCCACGACCTCGAGACGCTGGGCGACCAGACGCTCGTAGGTTTCCTGAAACCGCATCAGGTTGAGAAGGGTCGCCAGTGCCACGGCCAGGACGACGACGGCCGCCATTGTGCCGCCCACCTTGACCGTCAGGTTGGAAGCCATCCGCGCCTTCATTCGTCCCCGGTATCCCCTGGCCCGCGGATCACGTTCGCCCGAACCCGGAAGCGCGTCAATAGGAAAGCCTGAGGGCGGTCTTCTCCGCCCGGCCAGCGGCGCGGGAAAAGCAAATTGACGGGACGGGCGGGCCTTCGTATCGTCTAGTCGTCGCCGCGCCGCGCCGAAACGCGCGACAATGCGGGAACCACGGGAATTCACGCCCCCGGAATGGCGGGGCAGGCAGATCAATCAGGGAGGTTGCGCATGGCTACCACGAGCAAGAAGACGAAGGTCGAGGGTGTCGCCGATGCGGCGGCGCAGGACATGCCCGTGGACCAGCAGGCGGCACAGGTCATCCGCCGCAACGTCCTGTGGTCGATGGGCGCCGGAGTCATTCCCTTCGCCTACGTCGATACCGCCGCGGTGCTGGCGGTCCAGGTCAAGCTGGTCAAGGAGTTGTCGGACGTTTACGAGGTTCCCTTCCGTGCCAATGCCGGCAAGTCGGCGGTTGCCGCGCTGATCGGCAGCCTCGCCGCGGGCGGCGCCAGCAATGGCCTGATGGCGAGCGGCCTGATGTACGGCCTCTTCCGTAGCGTGCCTGTGGTCGGGCAGATCGTAGGATTGGCCACCATGCCGGCCTTTGCCGCCGCCACCACCTATGCGGTGGGCAAGGTGTTCGAGCAGCATTTCGCCTCCGGCGGAACCTTCCTGACGTTCGATGCGAAGAAAGTCGAGGGCTACTTCCGCGAGAAGTTCGAGGAGGCCAAGACGCGCACTGTCGGGTCCGCGGCCGCCTGACGCATTGCCGGCGAACGTCCGGCAACAGGACAAGGGCGGGGATTCCCGGCTTCAAGGAAAGGCTTAGTCATGCAGGTGATCATCGTTGTTCTGTATCTGTTGGCCTGCGTGGTGACGGGGGTCATGGGCCGCAAGACGGTCATCGGCTTCCTCGGCCATTTTTTCCTGTCCATTCTCATCACGCCCATTCTCGATTTCCTGGTTCAGGTGATCGCCCGCCCGAACCGTGACATCCGGCGGAAGATTGAAGAGATCGAGCCGTGAGGCGAGGCGGCGCAAGTTGGGCACAACCATGAACGGAGTCTGCATGGCGGGTGGCATCCTGAACCTGTGGGGGGCGGATGTCTGAAGCGTCGGCAACGACGGCCGCTTCCGTGGACCCCGCTCCGGCACCCCGCCGAGGCGCTTTTTCCCGCGTCTGGCAGTGGACGAAAAGGACGGGTCGGCGGCACTCGCTGGGTTTCTTCGCCTTCCTGCTCAGTGCCATCCTGGTGTTGATGGTGGTGTCGCCGCGGATGTTCATCAACATTCCGGCTGGCCACGTCGGCGTCCTGTGGCTGCGTTTCCTCGGCGGCACCGTCACCGACCGTTACTACCCTGAAGGCATCAATCTCATCTTTCCGTGGGACGAGATGTATATCTATGACGCGCGCCTGCAAAACAACGCGCGAATCTACGATACCATTTCGTCGAACGGCCTGAGCATGCAGGTCGAGATCGCCGTACGCTTTCGCGTCAACCGCGACGCGGTGGGCCAATTGCACAAGCTGATTGGACCCCGTTACGACGAGGTCCTGGTCTACCCCGAGATCGGTTCGCACGCCCGCGAACTGATTTCCAGTTACACGCCCGAACAGCTCTATTCCGAGACCCGTGCCTTCATCCAGGCACAGATCCTGGAACGCATGGTCACCCAGCTGGGCTCGTCGCTAATCAACCAGAGCGTCCGCGGCAAGCTGGTCTACGTCGAGGACGTGCTGATCCGCAGCGTCACGTTGCCGATACGCATCAAGGAGGCGATCGAGCGCAAGGCCGAACAGTACCAGGTCATGCTGGAGTACGATTTCCGCATCGCCCGCGAACAGAAGGAGCGCGAGCGCAAGCGGATCGAGGCCGAGGGCGTGCGCGATTTCCAGGATATCGTTGCGAAGAGCATTACCGGCGAGTACCTGCGGCTGCGCGGCATCGAGGCGACCATGTCGCTGGCCACCTCGCAGAACAGCAAGGTCATCATCATCGGCGGCAGGGACGGCCTGCCCATCATCCTCAACACGGGCGGCGAGATGGGCCCCTCCGCCGCCGGCCCGATGTCGACGCCGGGCGAGAACGGTACCGTTCCCGGCGAGATGAAATCGATCGCGCCCCCGCAGCCCAATGCCCGCCTCCAGGACGTGACACCGCCCAACGCCGCCGTGCCGCGCAGCGAGGCGCCTGCCGCGGCGCAACCGTCGCCGGTGACCGGTGTCCCCGGCTCGACAGCATTGCCGCGGCTGTCGCCGGATGCCCGCGCCATCCTGCCGCCGTTGTCACCGCAGGAGGGCGAGAGGCACGCCCCGCCCGAGGTTTCGACCACGCCGCCGCTGGAATCGGCGGGATCTCCGGCCGTGAAGGAAGAGGAATCGTCCTTCCCAATTCTGGACAAGATCTTCAAATAGGCTGGCGCCAACGGATGGGCGGCTTTAGCATGGTGGGTCCATGGTGGGTCCATGGGGGGCTCCGGCAGCGCAGCCGGGGGCGGATTTGGGGTCTTGCAGTCGGATATTTGAGTAGCGGGGAGTTTCATGGCAGGCAGCATCAACAAAGTCATTCTTATCGGCAATCTCGGGCGTGACCCGGAGGTGCGCTTTGCGCAGGATGGCACGAAGATCGTCAACTTTCCCGTGGCGACGTCGGAGACATGGCGCGACCGCCAGAGCGGCGACCGCCGCGAGCGGACCGAGTGGCACCGTGTCGTCATCTTCAACGACCGACTTGCCGAGGTGGCCGAAAAATATCTGAAGAAGGGCGCCAAGGTTTACCTGGAAGGATCGTTGCAAACCCGCAAATGGACCGGCAACGACGGCCAGGAGCGCTACACCACCGAGGTGGTGCTGCAGAAGTTCCGCGGCGAACTGACCATGCTGGACACCCGTGGCGGTGGGGGTGGGGCGGGCGATTACGACGCGCCTGGCTCAGCGCCTGCCGGCGACGGCCCCGACTGGGGGCCGGCCAGCGGCGGTGGCGGCAGCAGCAGCACCCCTGCCGGCGGCAAACCGGGCGGCGACCTCGACGACGAGATCCCGTTCTAAGACTTGGTCATTTCCGTCCCGAATTGAACGCCCGATCCGACCCCTTCGGCTTGGATCGGGCGTCTTCGTCTTTGGAAAAGGTTTTCAGGAAGCCACTGCTGCCGGGTTCACCTCGCTTTTGGCGAGCTTGGTCAGCAAGGCATCGGCGTGCTTCTCTTCCTCGAGGCTCTCGTGCAGGATCTCCTGGTCCTCGCGCAGGTTGAGCTGCCCTGCGAGGGCTGCGGCGGTGCCGTAAGCGGCGATCTCGTAGTGTTCCAGCCGCTGGGCCGAGGCGATGAGGCCGGCGTCGCACAGGCCGTCGCCCTTCAGCATCGAAGCCATTTTCTCGGTTTCGTCGACAAGGGCCTGCATGGACTGATCGGTATGTGCCGTCGGGCTGGCGCCGTGTTTCTCCAGGATCGATTCTAGGCGCTCCTGCTGCACCTCGGTCTCCTTGCGGTGGCGGACGAAGGCGTTCTTCAGGGTCGGATGGGTCGCCATCTCGGCCATGCGGGGGAGCGAGTCGGAAAGCTGGCGCTCGACACTGGCCAACTCTTGCAACTCGGCGATGTACATGTCCTTCAAGCTGTTGATCTGCATGGGGGATGTTCCTTTCCTCATGTTCGTTGCCATGCGCGGTTCAACGGACTCAACGACATCCTCGGCCACAGGTTCCGCGCGGCCGGCCCTTTTTTGGGCGGTCCCTGCCGGGGAACAAGTCGGGGCTGTTCCGCGTTCCTCCGCGCATGGAACTTTTCAACCAGGTCTTCGGCTCCGGGACCGACGGCACGCTCACCTGGGCGCAGATGAGCGCCCGGGGCGTGCTCATCTCGATCTACGCCATCGTCCTTTTGCGGGTCAGCGCGCGCCGGGCGCTGGGGCACGACACCGCCATGGACTTCGTAGTGGCGGTGATCGTCGGTTCCGCACTTAGCCGCGCGCTGACCGGCAACGCCGCCCTGCTGCCGACGCTGGCAGCCGCCGCGGTGATCGTCGGCGTGCATTCCCTGATCGCCGCGCTGGCCGTCCACTGGGGCTGGCTTTCGCGCCTCGCCAAAGGCCGGCCGACCCGGCTGATCGAGGCAGGAAAGATCGATTGGCGCCGTGCCAGGCGGGCCCTGATCGGCGAGGGCGACCTTGAGGAGGAACTGCGCCTGCATGGTGTTTCCGGGATCGAAGCCGTTGAATCGGCCCATCTGGAGCGCAACGGCAGAATCAGCATCGTGAAGCGCTCGCAAGCCCGGCCCTAGGTGATTATCTTTTCCTTCGGGGGTGCGGGAGGCATGCCATGAACATTGCGGCGCGACGATGGTTGGTGGCTATCGGTCTGCTGCTGGCCCTGCCGTCCGCGGCGGCGGCCGAACCTTTGGCCGGGAACGTCTTGGTCCAGGCCCTGCGTCAGGGCGGCTTCGTCATCTACTTCCGTCATGCTGCCACTGATTGGTCGCAGCAGGATCGCGTGAATGCGGCCGGCGAGTGGACGAGTTGCGAGCCCGATCGGATGCGCCAGCTTTCGGAAGAAGGCCGCAAGACTGCCGAACGGATCGGCACCTCCATGCGCCGGCTCTCCATTCCGGTATCACGGGTGCTTTCCAGCGAATATTGCCGGACGCGGGAAACCGCGCTTCGCCTCGGCCTCGGACTGGTAGAAACGACGCCCGACATCATGAACATGAAGGTGGCCGATTTTGTGGGCGGCCGGGATGCCGTCATCCAGCGGGCCCGCAAGCGTCTTTCCGAGCCGACGCCGCCGGGCGCCAACGTCGTCATCGTCGGCCACGGCAACGTGGTGCTGGCGGCGACCGGTGCCTATCCGGCCGAGGCCGGTGCCGCCGTTTTCCGGCCGCGAGCCGGGGAGGCACCGGAACTCATCGCCGAGGTCGCTCCCGCCGAGTGGACCGATGTGGCGCGACGGCTTGACCCCCTTGAATGAAGGCGACGGTCCTTTTCGGCAGCCGGCCAATCCCCATGTAATGGGAAATCGGCAAAGGAGGGCAGCCATGAACCGGCGAGATTTCCTGATGCGGGCGGGGTTCACCATCGTTGCCGGCCTCTGGCTGGCCGGGCCGGCGAGGGCCCACCACGGTTGGGGATGGGCCACCGACGAAGAATTTGAACTGACCGGGCAGATCACGGCGGTCAAGCTCGGCAACCCGCACGGCGAAATGACCCTCGACGTCAAGGGTGATGAATGGGTGGTCGAAATCGGACAGCCGTGGCGCAACGAGCGGGCCGGCCTGACGCACGAAGTGCTGGCCAAGGGCACCATGGTGACCGCCCACGGCCACCGCTCGGCCAAGGCTTCCGAGCGGGTGATGAAGGCGGAGCGCCTGGTCATCGCCGGGCGCGAGCACAACCTCTATCCCGACCGCGCGTCCTAGGGCGGGCTCCGAGTGGCGGCCGAACTGCTGGCGGGGATCGAAGGCTCGGTCCTGGCAACGGCCCTGCGTGGCTCGACCTGGGTCTATCCCCTGGTCAACGCCGGCCACATCATCGGTATCGCGCTGCTGTTCGGCGCCATCGTGCCGGTCGACCTTCGTCTGATCGGCGTCTGGCGCGAGGTGCCGCTGGCCTTATTCCTGCGCGTCCTGGTGCCGGTGGCCGCCGCCGGGCTGGCCGTGGCCGCCGTCTTCGGTCTCCTGCTGTTCGCCGCCAACGCCAAGGATTATGTGGCTTCCGGCTTCTTCCTGGCGAAGATGGCGATGCTGGCGTTGGGTATCGCCAACGCTCTGACCTTTCACGCATTGCGAAGGCGGCACGTTCCTGACGATCCCGGCCGCGACTTTTCCTGGCAACGGCTCATCGGCGCCACCTCGCTTGCCGTGTGGCTCGCCGTCATCGTACTCGGCCGCCTGATCGGCTATTTCTAGGCTGCCAGCAGGCGTCGATGGCTGCGTGGCCTTCGCGCGCCCTTTACAATGACGGCCCACACCAAGTACAACGCGTCCATCTTCCATCGTTTCGCCGCCAGTTTGATGCGGCGTCGGGCGTGCCGCCCCTTCGATGACCGAAACCCCGGCGCGCCAACCTGTATCCCGAAAGCAAGGCTATGACAGAATTTGAAAGTGTCGTTCCGGCGCTCGGCCAAGCGTTGAGCCAACGCGGCTATTCCGAGCTGACCTCGGTCCAGAAGGCGATCCTCGCTCCGGAACTCAAAGATGCCGATCTCCTGGTTTCTGCCCAGACCGGATCGGGCAAGACCGTGGCCTTCGGGCTGGCCATCGAGCCGACGCTGCTGGCGGGCCGCCCGCGCTTCGCCCCCGCCGGGGCGCCCTTGGCACTGGCCGTCGCCCCGACCCGCGAACTGGCGTTGCAGGTCAAGCAGGAACTGGAATGGCTGTACGCGATGACCGGGGCCACCGTCACCTCCTGTGTCGGCGGCATGGACATGCGGGCCGAACGGCGCGCCCTGCAAGTCGGCGCGCACATCGTGGTTGGCACGCCGGGGCGCCTGCGCGATCATATCGAACGCGGCTCCCTGGACCTGACGGCGCTCAAGGCCGTGATCCTGGACGAGGCGGACGAGATGCTCGACCTGGGCTTCCGCGACGACCTCGAATACATCCTCGACGCCGCGCCGGCCGAACGGCGCACGCTGATGTTTTCCGCCACAGTGCCCCACTCCATCGCCAGCTTGGCCAAGCGGTATCAGCGCAACGCCGTGCGTGTCAGCACGACGGAGGAACAGAAACAGCATCTCGACATCGACTATCGGGTCTTCACCGTCGCCCCCAACGACCGTGAAAACGGCATCATCAACGTGCTCCGGTTTTACGAGGCGAAGAGCGCGCTGGTTTTCTGCGCCACCCGCATGACCGTCAACCACATGACCAGCCGCTTCACCAACCGCGGCTTTTCGGTGGTGGCGCTGTCGGGCGAATTGAGTCAGAGCGAACGCACCCACGCGCTCCAGGCCATGCGCGACGGACGGGCCCGGGTATGCATCGCCACCGACGTGGCGGCGCGGGGAATCGACCTGCCGAATTTGGATCTGGTGATCCACGCCGACATTCCGAAGAACCGCGAAAACCTACTTCATCGGAGCGGACGGACCGGACGGGCCGGGCGCAAGGGGGTTTGCGCCCTGATCGTGCCGCACAACGCCCGCAAGCAGACCGAGCGGTTGTTGGGGAACGCCCGAATCCAGGCCACCTGGGCCCGCTCGCCCACCATCGAAGAGATCACCAGCCGCGACCGCGAACGCATGCTCGACGATCCGGTCTTGAGCGAACCATTGACCGAAGACGAAGCCGTCTTCGCCCAAGACCTTCTCGGCCGCTACAGGGCGGAGCAGATCGCCGCCGCCTTCCTGCGCCTGCATCGGGCCGGCCATCCGGCGCCCGAGGAGATGATCGACGCCCAGCCGGCCGAAGAGCCGAAGAAACGCCGCGACGACTTCAAGAAGGGCGTGTGGTTTTCGCTTTCGGTTGGGCACAAGGACTCGGCTGAGCCGCGGTGGCTGCTGCCCATGCTCTGCCGGGCCGGCCACATCACCAAGAACGAGATCGGCGCCATCCGGGTTCATCAGAACGAAACCCACGTCGAGCTTGTCCCCGATTGCGTCGAGCGCTTTCTCGCCGCCGTGGGTCCCAGCCGCACCATGGAAAAGACCATCGTGCTGAAACAACTCGACGGCGTGCCGGAGGCGCCCCCGGACGCCCGCGACACGCCGTACGCGGGCAAGAAACCTTACACGCGCCGTCAATCCGGCGGGCGGGCCACGCCGCCGCCGGCCCCGGAGGTGGCGCGGAAGCCCGCCGAGCCGGGGGCCGACGATGCCCTCCGCGACGACAGCGGGACAAGGCCAGCCGGCAAGAAGCCCTACCAGGCCAAGTTCGTCTCCAAATACGCCAACGCGAGAGAGAAAAAACACGGCCGTGCGCGGGACAAGCAGCACGGTGCCGGCCCCTTGAAGCGCAAGAAGCCGGGAAAGAAGTTCGACTAAGGCAGTACCCGAACGGAAGCGTCCGACGCAAACATCTCGTCATTTCCGCGAACGCAGGAATCCAGCACCGACAGGTTGGAGCGCAACGTTGAATCCATGGAGATCAGGGCCAGCTTGGCGGCGTCCTGCACCGTGGTGTCAAAGAAAGCCAAGCGATCGAGGATCGGCTTGCCGTACTTGGTCTCGCCGATCTGGAAGAATGGCGTCTCTTCGGTCGACTGGATGTAGTTGCCGGCCGCACAGATGTAGAAAAGCCGCATCTTGCCGCCCCACCCAACAGCAGGGAGGCGGTGAACTCAGTGCCGGCTTGGCGCAACGCCTCGCCGTCGATGGCGAAGACTCGGGGCAGTGCCTTGCCGGCCAGTTGCGCGGCTTCGCGCATGCTTTTGACCTGCATGATGGTGGTTGGCTCCTCGCCGCTCGGCCCAGCGGCAATGCCTTCAACGGGGCTCGACGCCGAAGGGGCGGCGTGACAATCTCCCGCCCGATCGCTCTCCCCGGAGACCTCCCTTTGAGTACCATCGCCAACGCGCTCATTCCTCTGATCATTCTGCTGGCGGCCGGTCAAGTCCTGCGGCGCAGCGGGTTCCTCGAAGCGGGCTTCTGGTCGTCGGCCGAAAAGCTGGCCTACTACCTGCTGATGCCGTTGCTTCTGGTGCGCACCATCGGGCGCAGCGATGTCGGCGGCCTTGCCTGGGGAGGAATGGTGGGCGCCATCTATGGCGCCATCCTGGTCGCCGCAGCGGCCCTTGTCGCGTTGCACTTGCTGCGCGGACGGCCGCACCCCCGTACCTTCACCTCGATCTTCCAGGGCGGCGTGCGCTACAACGCCTATATCGCGCTGGCGCTTGCCGAAAGCCTGTACCAGACCGAGGGGCTGGCATTGGGCGCGGTGATTTCCGGCTTCATGATCATCATCATCAACATCCTGTGCGTCACCGTGCTGCTGCTTTCGGCCGGAGGTAAAAGGGTGTCGGCGCTGTCCGTACTGGTCGACCTTGCGAAGAACCCCCTCATCCTGGGCTGTGTGGGCGGCGGGCTGCTCAACGTTTCGGGGATTACATTGCCGGTGTGGGCCGACGACTCGCTCTCGCTGATGGGCCGCATGGCGCTGCCCATCGCACTCCTGTGCGTCGGCGCCTCGTTGGACCTGTCGCGATTGAAGGGCGATGTCGGGCCCTCGCTGATCGCCAGCACCACGCAATTCGTCGTCAAGCCGGGGGTGGCCTGGGGGCTGTGCCTGTGGCTCGGCCTGCCGGCCATGGCGACAACGGTGGCGGTCCTCTTCATGGCGGTGCCGACGGCACCTTCGGCCTACATCCTGGCCCGGCGTATGGGGGGCGACTACGAGGCCATGGCTTCGATCATTGCCTTCCAGACGGTGGCCGGCTTTGCCACCATGCCGCTGACTCTTTTCGCGCTTGGCGTGTAGGGCTGCCCCTGGCGGGTGCCGACATCAAGCGGGCACATTTCGTTGTTTGGCCGGGGGGTGTGTGCTAGATTTCGCCGCGCCCGATTTCCATAGCGCACCGGCCCTCGCGGGCCGTTGCGTTTTCGTGGTCACAGCAAGCCCGAGTGATGCCTTTGACGACTTCCCCAGTTCCGACGCCCCAGCACGACATATCGCCCGTCACCGTCGAAGACGAGATGCGGCGCTCCTATCTCGATTACGCGATGAGCGTGATCGTGTCGCGTGCGCTTCCCGATGTCCGCGACGGCCTCAAGCCGGTTCATCGGCGCATCATCTACGCCATGAACGAGAGCGGTTACGACTTCAACAAGCCGTTCCGCAAATCGGCCCGCATCGTCGGCGACGTCATGGGCAAATACCATCCCCACGGCGATTCGGCGATCTACGACGCCATGGTCCGCATGGCGCAGGATTTCTCGCTGCGCCTGCCCTTGATCCAGGGGCAGGGCAACTTCGGCTCGATGGACGGCGACCCGGCGGCGGCCATGCGCTACACCGAGGCCCGCATGGCCAGGGCGGCGCACGCGCTGATCGACGACATCGACAAGGAAACCGTCGACTTCCAGCCGAACTATGACGAATCCACCTCCGAACCCAAGGTCCTGCCGGCCCGCTTCCCCAACCTGCTGGTCAACGGGGCCGGCGGCATCGCCGTCGGCATGGCGACCAACATTCCGCCGCACAACCTGGGTGAGGTGATCGACGCCTGCGGCGCCATCCTCGACAATGCCGACATTTCCATCGACGAACTGATCGAGACCTGCATTCCGGGGCCGGATTTCCCGACCGGAGCCACGGTTCTGGGCCGTAACGGCATCCGCTCGGCCTATCACACCGGGCGCGGCTCGGTGGTCATGCGCGGCCGCGCCGAGGTGCAGGAGATCCGCAAGGACCGCTTCGCCATCATCATCAGCGAAGTTCCCTACCAGGTGAACAAGGCGCGCATGGTCGAGATCATCGCCGAGTGCGTGCGCGACAAGCGGATCGAAGGGATTTCCGACCTGCGCGACGAGTCCGACCGCCACGGCGTGCGCGTGGTGGTGGAGATCAAGCGCGACGCCGAGCCGGAGATCGTCCTCAACCAGCTCTACCGTTACACGCCGTTGCAGACCAGCTTCGGCGTCAACATGCTGGCGCTCAATGGCGGCAAGCCGGAGATGCTCAACCTCAAGCAGATCATCCAGGCCTTCCTGGAGTTCCGCGAGGAGGTTATCCGCCGGCGCACCATTTTCGAGCTGGGCAAGGCGCGCGACCGCGCCCACATCTTCGTCGGCCTGGCCGTCGCCGTGGCCAACCTGGACGCCATCATCGCCCTGATCCGCGCCGCACCCGATCCCAACACGGCGCGCGCCCAGTTGATGGAGCGGGCCTGGCCGGCTGACGACGTCGAGCCCCTGATCGAGCTCATCGACGAGCCAGGCCGCAAGGTGGAGGATGGCGTTTACAAACTTTCCGAGGAACAGGCCAAGGCCATCCTGGAGTTGCGCCTGCACCGCCTGACCGGGCTGGAGCGCGAAAAAATCCACGAGGACCTTTCCGAATTGGGCCGCCAGATCGAACGGCACTTGGCAGTGCTGGCCTCGCGCGACATGCTGTTGGGCGTGCTTCGCGGTGAACTGCTGGAAATGAAGGAGCAGTTCAGCACGCCGCGCCGCACGACCCTGATGGACGACGAGTTCGAGGCCGACATCGAGGATCTCATCCAGCGCGAGGACATGGTGGTGACGGTCACCAACTCGGGCTACATCAAACGGGTGCCGGTCGCCGCCTACCGGGCGCAGCGCCGCGGCGGCAAGGGCCGCACCGGCATGAGCATGCGCGAGGAGGACTTCGTCAGCCGCGTCTTCGTGGTCAACACCCACACGCCGGTGCTGTTCTTCTCGTCTGCCGGCATGGTCTACAAGCTCAAGGTCTACCGGTTGCCGCTGGGAGCGCCGCAGGCGCGCGGCAAGGCGATGGTCAACCTGCTGCCGCTCAAGCCCAACGAGGTCATCACCACCATGCTGGCCCTGCCCGAGGACGAGACCACCTGGGGCGATCTGTCCATCGGGCTGGCCACCGCCTCGGGCCACGTGCGCCGCAACAAGCTGTCGGATTTCGTCGACGTGCGCGCCAACGGCAAGATCGCCATGAAGATGGACGAGGGCGACCGCTTGGTCCGGGTGCGCACCTTCGCCGATGACGACGACATCCTGCTCAGTACCCGCCAGGGCAAGACCATCCGCTTCCCGGTCGCCGACGTGCGCGTCTTCTCGGGCCGCACCTCGATCGGCGTGCGGGGCATCAACCTCGACGACGGCGACGAGGTGATCGGCATGTCGGCCTTGAAGCACATCGGCATCGACGTGCAGACCCGCGAGGACTATTTGCAGGCGGTTCACGCCAAGCGGCGCTTGAACGGCGGCGACTACACCGGGCGCGACGACGACTTGGCGCGCGACCAGGCCCTGGCCACCCGCCTGGAGGAGCCGGCGTTTGCCGAGCTGGCGGAGCATGAGGAGTGCATCGTCACCATCACCGCCGATGGCCTGGGCAAGCGCACCTCGGCCTACGAGTACCGGATCTCGGGGCGTGGCGGCAAAGGCGTCACCGCCATGGACCTGCAACGCGGGGAAGGGAAAACCACCGTCGTCAACGTCTTCCCGGTGAAGGACACCGACCAGCTGGTGCTGGTGGCCGAAGGCGGTCAGATCATCCGGGTGCCGGTCAACGGCATCAGCGTCGTCGGGCGGGCCAGCCGCGGTGTCAACGTATTCAACGTGGGCGAGGGCGACCGGGTGGTTTCGGTGACCCGATTGCGCGACGAAGGGGCCGGCATCGAGGACGACGACGAGACGCCGGCGAACGATGAAGCCGGCGAGGCCGACGAGACCGGCGCCGAAACGGGGAGCGGCGAGGCTGGCGACGGACCGGAGGGAACACCCCAGCCATGACCGAGCCGCGTATCGGTGTCTACCCCGGGACTTTCGATCCCATCACCAACGGCCACCTCGACATCATCTCGCGGGCGACCCGCGTTCTTGACCGGCTGGTCATCGGCGTGGCCGAGAACGCCGGCAAGGGGCCGCTGTTCACCATCGAGGAACGGGTGGCGATGGTCGAAGCCGAGGTGGCGGCGATGACCAACGGTGACGGCTCGCGCATCGAGGTCCGGCCGTTCGGCACTCTTCTCATGAATTTCGTCATCTCGCAGGGGGCTACGCTGATTATTCGCGGCCTGCGTGCGGTTTCCGATTTTGAGTTCGAGTTTCAGATGGCCGGCATGAACCGGCGCATGAACCCGATGATCGAGACGGTCTTCCTGATGGCCTCGGACCGCCACCAGCTGATCGCCTCGCGGCTGGTCAAGGAAATCGCCGAACTGGGTGGCGATATCGGCCAGTTCGTATCCCCGCGGGTCAAGCAGAGGTTGGCCGAGAAACTGGGCACCGGCGCCTGAGGCGGCGGCGCGAAAAGCATTGACCGGCCGAACCGGGATTTCTATGTTCCGGCCAGTCCATTTCTATGGGCGCGTAGCTCAGGTGGTAGAGCACCTGACTTTTAATCAGGGAGTCACAGGTTCGAGTCCTGTCGCGCCTACCAATTCATCCTCTGCGAGTTAGCCTACGCAACCGGCCCCTGGGCCGGTTTTTGCTGATCGGGGCAGGAAACCCGCGTTTTTCCCTATCAGGGACTTATCTTCCTACGCGATATCACGCGGAGTTTTTCTCCAAGCGTGTTATACTCCGTTGGAGTTAGCACAAATGGAAAAATGACTGCGGTGAAAGCGGTGCGGCGTCGCGTGCCAGATGCGTGATGGACTGTCCGCCACCCGGGGTGCATGCCGCCGGTCTGATGTCTTTGGCGCCCCGGTGAACAGGGAGGTGCCATAATGAAGAACTATCGGATCACCTTCTACCGGCATCTGATGAACAGGTCCGGCTACCCCTTCAAATCCAGCCTGTCGACGGTCACGGTCTCTGGGTCCGACCGTAGCCAGGCGTTCACGCAGGCGGCCCGTCGGTTTGAATTCGACTGGTCGCTGTACGAGTGGTCGAATCTGGCTGACGAGTTCGAGATCGTCGAGGAGTCGGGGCGGCGCCCGGAAGCCATGGCGTAATGTCGTTCCGGGCCCAGCCCGGATAGTCGGTGGACTTATAGCTCTTCCCGTTGCGGAAGGGCCGGGGTTTTCGGCTGCTTTCCCGGAAGTATTCATATGTGTTTTCACCGCCCCGGCCGGACGCCGCACCGCCGGCCGGCTTTGCTATGCACGAAGGATTGCATGACACCCGGAAAAAAAGGGTAACAAAGTGTTGCAGCCGGGAACGGCGATACAATCCGTTACAACAACCCCATTCAAAACGACGGGCGGCGGTGCATAATCCCGCCGTCGCGCAAGAAGGATCTGGGGGGCGAACTCTCGCGCGCCCGGAAACGGAGGATGTCGGTGGAAAGTGGGGCGTTATCGCTACCTGCGGGCGACCGGGCCGAAGGATGGCCGCGAAGAACGGGCGCCCTTTGCCGCGCGGCCCGCTTTGTCGCCGTGGCCTGCCTGGCCTTCACGGTTGCCGCCTGCCAGACGACCGGCCTCGACAGCCGGCCGCCGGTGACCTTGCCCGCCACCTTCTCGGCGACCGGTACGGCGGCACTCCCCGACAAGTGGTGGCGCTCTTTCGACGACCCCGTGCTCGACGACCTGATCGAAGCGGCGCTGGCCGACAATCTTTCCATCCATAGTGCCTGGGACCGGTTGGTTCAGGCCGAAGCCACGGCGCGCAAGGCGGGTGCCAGCCTGTTGCCGACCCTGGACGGCGAAGCCGGCCTTTCGGGCAAGCGCGAGAAAGGCCTCAACACCGCCGGCCGCCGGGTTGTCGGCTCGACCAGTGACCTGTCGCTGGGGTTGAGCAGCAGTTATGAGGCCGACCTGTGGGGAGGCATCTCTTCGACCCGCGACGCCGCTAGGCTCGATGCCAACGCCACTGAGGAGGACCTGAAGACGGCGGCGACTACGCTCGCCTCGGATGTCGCCAAGACCTGGTATCAGTTGACCGAGACGTATGGCCAGATCGACCTCCTCAGCCGCCAGTTGGCCACCGACGAACAGGTCCTCGAAATCGTCACCCTCAAGTTCCGCCGCGGCCAGGTCACGGCTAGCGACGTGCTCCAGCAACGCCAGCAGGTGGAATCGAAGCGCGGCGACCTGGTGATCGCCGAATCCTCGGCCCGCGTCCTGGAACACAAACTGGCGATCCTGCTCGGCAAGGCGCCAACCAGCCTGGAGATTCCGCAGATCAATGCCCTGGTTACCCTGCCGGACCTGCCGGGCACCGGCCTGCCGGCCGATCTGGTGCGGCGCCGCCCCGATCTCCGCAAGGCCTACTTCGCCGTCCTGGCAGCGGATCGCCGTACCGCTGCCGCCATTGCCGATCGTTTCCCGAGCTTAACGCTCACCGCCCGCGTCGAAACGTCGGGCGAATACGTGCGTGACCTCTTCACCAATTGGCTCGGCTCGTTGGCGGCGGGCCTGGTGGCGCCGCTGTTCGACGCCGGCGAGCGGGCGGCCGAGGTTGAGCGCACCCGCGCCGTCACCTCGGAGGCGCTCAACGATTATGGGACGGCGGTTCTGGAGGCGCTGGGCGAGGTCGAGGACGCACTGGTCCAGGAAGCCAACCAGCGCCGCTACCTGACCAGCCTGGAGAGCCAGATCGAACTGGCCGACCAGGCGTTTCAGCGCATCCGGGACACCTACATCGGTGGCGCCGCCGACTATATCGAGGTTCTCAACGCGCTGCTGACCAGCCAGACCCTCGAACGAACCTACCTGCAAGCCCAGCGCCAGTTGATCGAATACCGGGTCGACCTGTATCGGGCCCTGGGCGGCGGCTGGGAAATGACCCGTCCCGAAGGAACCGGCGTCGCGGCGGAAACCAGCCGGTCCACCGATCTGCAACCCGTCGCCGAGCAAGGGCGAAAAGGATGACAAGCATGTCCACCGATACCCCGTCAACCGTGACCAACCGGCCATCCGGCGCCTCCGACCGGCAGCGGCAGCCCAAACGGTGGCGCCGGCTGATGGCGACGGGTCTCAAGGTGGCGCTGCCCATCGCCATCATGGTCGGCGGCGGCGGTCTCGCCGTCGGCCTCATGGAAACCGGGCCGAAGGCGGAACGCCAGACGCCGACGCGCCAAGCCAAGCTTGTCGAAGTGACACCGGCACAGGTGGCCCGAACCACGGTGACGGTTCACGCCATGGGAACGGTCAAGGCCGACCGCCAGGTCGATCTGCGTCCGCAGGTCGGCGGCCGGATAGCCTGGGTGAGCGATGAATTCATGCCCGGCGGCGTCCTGGGGGCGGGCGACCCAGTGCTCAAGATCGACCCCAAGGATTTCGAACTGGTGGTGCGCCAGAAGGCCGCCGCCCTGGCCACCGCCGAGAGCAACCTCAAGATCGAGCGGGGCCAACAGTCGATCGCCAAGCGCGAATACGAACTGCTGGGCGAGACGATCAAGCCGGAAGACCGCGAACTGGTGTTGCGCCAGCCGCAACTGGCCACCGTGCAGGCCGCCGTCGATACGGCAAGGTCGACCCTCGAACAGGCCAAGCTGGATCTGGCCCGCACCAACGTCACGGTGCCGTTCAACGCCGTCGTCCAGTCGCGCGACGTCAATTTGGGAACCCAGGTGTCGACGACGACCTCGCTGACCACCCTGGTCGGCACCGACGCCTATCTGGTCGAAGTGGCGGTGCCGGTCGACCAGTTGAAATGGCTGCGCGTTCCGCAGAGGAACGGCGAGGCGGGTTCGGCCGTGCGTGTCTTCAACGAAGCCGCCTGGGGGACCGAGACGTACCGGCTGGGCCGCATCACCCGGCTGGCCAGCCAGCTCGAAAGCGAGGGACGCATGGCGCAGCTTCTGGTCACCGTCGACGACCCGCTGGCCCTCAAGGACGAAAACGCCGGCAAGCCGGTGCTCCTGAGCGGCGCCTATGTGCGCACCGAGATCGATGGCATCGAGATCGGCCCGGTCGCCATCGTCGAGCGCAACCTGCTGCGCGACGGCAACTACGTCTGGCTTCTGGCACCCGACAATACCCTGAACATCCGCCCCGTCAGCCTGTTGTTCCGCGGTCGCGACACCGTGCTGATCGACAAAGGGCTGGAGGCAGGGGAGCGGGTCGTCGCCACTACCCTGGCGGCGCCGGTGCAGGGCATGGCCCTGCGCGCCCGCGACGATGCCGGCGGTACGCTGATATCCCGCGCCGCCCCTGCCGGGAGCGCGCAATGACTACGCCCGCTTCGGTGTTCCGCGGCCCCATCGCCTGGATGGTGTCCAACCGGGTGACGCCTAACCTGCTGATGTTGGTCCTGCTGCTGGGCGGCCTGTTCCTCGCCCTCCAGATCAAGCAGGAGGTGTTCCCGGAATTCGAGAGCGATACCGTCGAAATTACCGTTTCCTATCCCGGCGCAAGCCCGGAAGAAGTGGAGCGTGGCATCGTGCTCGCCATCGAGGAGGCGGTGAGGGGAGAGGACGGCGTCAAGGAGGTGTCCTCGACGGCGGCCGAGGCGAAGGCGACGATCGAGGTCGAGCTCCTGGAAAATGCCGACAAGGAGAAGGCCTATCAGGACATCAAGCAGCAGGTAGACCGCATCACCACCCTGCCGGAAGACGCCGAACAACCGAGCGTGACCATGGCGGCGCACGTCCACGAGGTAGTGAACGTGGAAATCTTCGGCGAGGTGAGCGAGTGGGCGTTGCGCGAGGTGGCCGAGCAGGTGCGCGACCGCTTGCTGGCGGACAAGGACATCACCCAGGTCGACATGGTTGGGGCCCGGGACTACGAGATCCATATCGAAATCCCCCAGGCCAAGCTGCGAGCCTACGGGTTGACGTTGGAGCAGGTCGCCACCCGCATCGCCCGTACGGCGGTCGAGGTTCCCGGCGGCAGCGTCAAGACGTCGGCCGGCGAGATCCTGTTGCGCGTCAAGGACCGCATGGATTGGGCCCGCGAATTCGCCGATATTCCCATCGTCACCACGGCCGGCGGCGCCGTGTTGCGGCTGGCCGACGTCGCCACCGTGCGCGACGACTTCACCGACACGGACCGGATCGGTACCTACAACGGCAAACGGGCCATCGGCCTCGATGTCAACCGGGTCGGCGACCAGACGCCGATCGGCGTTTCCGAGGCGACCCGGCGGGTTCTTGCCGCAATCGAGGCCGATCTGCCGCAGGGCGTCGAGGTTGTCGTCAACCGTGACCAATCCGAGGTTTACCGGCAACGCCTCGAATTGCTGCTGAAAAATGCCCTCATCGGGCTTGTCCTCGTTCTCGTGCTGCTCGGCGTCTTCCTGGAGACCAAGCTGGCCTTCTGGGTGACCATGGGCATCCCGATCTCGTTCCTGGGGTCGTTCCTGTTCCTTTACCCGGCGGGGGTGTCGATCAACATGATCTCGACCTTCGCCTTCATCATCGCGCTCGGCATCGTGGTCGACGACGCCATCGTCGCCGGCGAGAACATCTACGAGTGCCGCCAGAAGGGGATGAGCTTCGTGCGCGCCGCCATCCATGGCGCGCGCGAGGTGATGAGCCCCATTGCCTTCAGCATCCTCACCAACGTCGTCGCCTTCATCCCGCTCTATTTCGTGCCCGGCGTCATGGGCAAGGTGTTCAGCGTCATTCCGATGGTGGTGGTGTCGGTCTTCCTGGTGTCGTGGATCGAGGCGGTGTTCATCCTGCCCGCCCATCTGGCCCATTCGCGACCGCACACCGGTCGTCTGGGCGCCCTCGTCCATCGCGGCCAGGCGGCTGTTGCCCGGCAGTTGCAGCGCTTCATCCACGGCGTTTACCGGCCTGTGCTCGATCTCAGCGTCGCCCATCGCTACACGGTGGCCGCCATGGCCATTGCCCTGCTGTCCGTGGTCGTCGCCTACGCGGCGAGCGGTCGCATGGGCTTGGTTCTGATGCCGCGTACCGAATCCGACCAGTCGGTGGTGACCGCTGTGCTACCCTACGGCAGTCCGCTCGCCTCCGGCATCACGGTGCGCGACCGCCTGATCGACGCCGCCCGCGAGGTGGCCGCCGAGAACGGCGGCGATAGGCTGGTCAAGGGAATATTCGCCACCGTCGACGAGAACCAGGTGAGGGTACGCGTTTACCTGACGGACCCCGACGTGCGGCCCTTGAGCACCAGCCGTGTGACGCAGGCCTGGCGGGCCGCCACCGGCACCATCGTCGGTCTGGAATCGCTGAAATTCGAGGCCGACCGCGGCGGGCCGGGATCGGGTGCCGCGCTGACGGTCGAACTGACTCATCGCGACATCGATACCCTGAATGCGGCGGCGGTGGCCCTGGCGGTGCGGCTGGCGGAATTTCCCCAGGCCAAGGATATCGACGACGGGTCAAGCGCCGGCAAGCAGCAACTGGATTTCAAGCTGCTGCCGGAAGGCCAGAGTCTGGGGCTGACCGCCTATGAGGTGGCGCGCCAGGTGCGCGGCGCCTTCTATGGCATCGAGGCTTTGCGCCAGCAGCGTGGCCGCAACGAAGTCAAGGTCATGGTCCGCCTGCCGGAGGCCGAAAGGGTCAGCGAGTACGGCGTCGAGCAACTGCTGATTCGCACGTCCGCGGGACGCGACGTTCCCCTCATGCAGGTCGCCGAAGTGTCGCGGGGGCGGGCCTACATGGCCATCGAAAGGCGCAACGGCCAGCGGACTGTGACGGTGGAGGCCGACGTCGTGCCGAACGACCAGGCCCCCCGCATCCAGGCGTCTCTCGTGGCCGAAATCATGCCCGCCCTGCAGGCCGAGTATCCCGGCCTTGGCTTCAGTTTTGAAGGACATCAGGCCGAGATCAGCGACAGCATGCGAAGCCTGATCACCAGCTTCATCATCGCGCTGATGGGCATCTATGCCCTGCTTGCCGTGCCGTTCCGCAGCTATGTCCAGCCATTGATCGTCATGATGGCGATTCCGCTGGGTATCGTCGGCGCAGTGTTCGGCCACCTGATCATGGGCTACAGCCTCTCCATCAACAGCATGATGGGCGTGGTCGCCCTGTCGGGAGTGGTGATCAATGACGCTCTCGTCATGATCGATTTCGCCAACCGCCAGCGTCATGACGGCGCCTCGCCCCTCGAAGCCATCGTGCAGGCTGGCGTCCGCCGGTTCCGGCCCATCATGCTGACCACGCTCACCACCTTCGGCGGCCTCGCCCCGATGATCTTCGAGACCTCGCGGCAGGCACGTTTCATGATCCCCATGGCGCTTTCCCTGGGTTACGGGATCCTGTTTGCCACCGTCATTACCCTGCTTCTGGTGCCATGCCTCTATCTGATCATGGAAGACGCCATCGCCTTCTTGCGGTCCGACCGCGAGCCGATCCCGGCGGCTGACGATGAGGCGCCGGCACATGCCGCGCCGCCGCAGCTCTAGCCGGGATCGTCGAAACCGTGGAAGCGTCCGGCGGAGAGGCCTATATTTGTTCGGCGAACCGCATTTTCTGACGCCAAGGGAATGAGGGGATGGGACGGATTTCCATTTCACTGGCGGCCGGTCTGCTCCTGCTGGTTTCCGGATGCTCCAACCTCACCCAGGAAGAGGTGGGAACGGCGTCCGGTGCGGCGATGGGCGTTCTGGTCGGATCTCTGTTCGGCGACGGCGCCGGCAAGGTGGTGGCCATGACGGTGGGCGGTGTCGTCGGCGGTCTGGTTGGCAAATCGGTCGGCCGCGACCTCGACGAGAGCGACCGCCGGAAGGCGCAAACTGCGGCTTTCCGCGCGGCCAATGCCGAGACCGCCGAAAAGGTGGTGTGGGCGAGCGACGAGAAGGCCGGTGTCAGCGGCTATGCCGAACCGTCCGGCAAGGTCGAGGCCGCCGACGGTAACCTCTGCAAGGACGTACGCAGCGTCTACGTGCTGGACGGCAAGGAGCGCTCCGAGACATCGCGGTTCTGTTTCCGGAACGGTCGATGGGAAGACGGCTGAGTACTCTTGTCCTGGCCGTGGCCGGGCTGCTTTCTGCCGTTCCTGCCGGCGCCGCCGGCCTTGAGGTCATCGACCGCGGCGCCAGCCGCGTCATCCTGCTCGCGGGGACCATCCAGCGTTCCGATGTGGCCGCTATCGCGGCCCTATTGGAAGGGCCCGAGCCTGTGCGCGAGGTCCGCTTCGATTCCAAGGGTGGCAGCCTGGAGGCCGGCATCGAGATCGGCGAGAGGATCAGAGCCCGCCGACTGGCTACCCGCGTCACTGGCGGTGCGGTTTGCGCCAGTGCCTGCGTCTACGCCTTCCTGGGCGGCATGATCCGCGCGGTGGAGGAGGGCGGACGGATCGGCATCCATATGGCGTCCGCTGCCTTCAACGATGCCTACGTTGACGCCGTCAAGCGTGTGCTGACGGATACCGCCGCTGGCGGCGTGGACGACAAGGTGCGGACGATCATTCTTCTCAATGAGCAGTTTTCCGCCATCGCCGCCCGCCGGCAGGCACGATATCTGGTCCAGATGGGCGTATCGCTTCGCCTGCTCGATCCCGTCTTCAACACCTCCCACCTTGAGATCCATTGGCTGACGCCCTTCGAGCTTGCGGACTACAACGTCGTCAACTGACGCCGCGTCTGTTTCAGTTTGTAACGGGCCGGACACATCCCGTTACCAAATTGCCATCCCTCGTCATCGTCCAGAAACCGGCGCGGCGTAGTGTGACCGGGTAAGACTTCATGTTTAGGTTTGGAAATCCGGGATTGGCATGACACGGAAACAGACTCTGCTGATCGTCGACGACGAAGACATGCTTCGCCAGTCTCTGGCAGGCCATTTGGTGGATCGAGGGTACCCTTGCATCGAGGCGGATAACGGCGAACGGGCCTTGGAATGTTTTGACGCGTGCCCTGACATCGCGATGGTGCTGGTCGATATCCGCATGCCCGGGATGTCCGGTCTCGAAGTGATCGCCGCTCTGCGCCGGGATCGCGGCCGCGACGTCGAAGTGATTGTCATGACCGGTTTCGGCGGGGTGGATGAGGCCGTGGATGCCCTGCGTCTGGGTGCAAGCGATTTCATCATCAAGCCGTTTCCCTTCGCCGACCTTCTGGCTGCTGTCCGGAAGTGCGAGGACACGATTGCCGCGCGGGAACGCGAGCGGCAGAACCGTGCCGAACTTGAAGAATGGATCGCCGCCAAAAGCACGCGGGTGCAGCAACTGGTCGAGGAAATCGACGTCGCACGGATCGCCACGGTGGAAACCCTGGCCATCGCCGCCGAGCATCGCGACGACGACACCGGCGCCCACATCCGCCGCATCGGCGACTATGCCGCCGCCATCGCCGGTGTTCTTGGATGGCCGGCGTCCCGCATCCACATCCTGCGGCTGGCAGCCATGCTGCACGACGTCGGCAAGATCGGCGTGCCGGATGCCATTCTCCTGAAGCCGGGGCCGCTGACGGCGGAGGAATACCGGCTCATGCAGGCGCATACCGAGATCGGCTACCGCATCACCAGCCAATCGACCAGCGAGCTGATGCGTTGCGCCGCCGTCATTGCGCGTTCCCATCATGAAAAGTGGGACGGTAGCGGCTATCCCCGCCGGTTGGCGGGGCGCGACATTCCGCAAGAGGCCCGCATCGTTGGGTTGTGCGACGTTTACGACGCCCTGCGTTCGGTCCGCCCTTACAAACCCGCCATGCTTCATGACACTGCCCTTGGCATCATCTTCGAAGGTGATGGGCGTACAGCACCCAGTCATTTCGATCCCGAGATCATCGAAGCCTTCAGGACCCATGCGGATACCATCGCAGGGATCTTCGCGAGATCGAACGCCGCCTGGGCATCGGAAGGTCACGCAAGTCCGGAAACGCACGGCAACAATTGGGAACGAAAGGTAGGATTCATGCGGGTCGGTGGCGACGTGAAAAGTACCTCTTTCCTGACATAGGGCGGGACATGGCCGGGAAGCTCCCATTGTCGTCACTCTGGCGTTGCCTGTGCCGCAGGTTGAGCGCCATGCGCGGAATGGGGGAGGGCAGGGGCGAACATCTCCCGACAGGTGCCGCCGACTGCCGTCGGATCGCCGAGGACCTGAAGGCCAGCGAGCAACGTTTCCGAGATCTTGCCGAGGGGTCGATCCAGGGCATTCTCGTTCATCGCGACTTCAAGCCACTGTTCGCCAATCGCGCCTGCGCCGAGAGACTGGGCTACGACACGCCGGAGGATGTACTGAAGCTCGGCTCGTTGACGAAGGTACTGCCTTCCCACGAACACAGGCGGATTCGTAGTTTCGCCAATGCACGGCTGCGCGGCGAGACGGTGTCGTCGCGCTACGAGTTGCAGGCCCTGCGCAAGGATGGATCGCTGATCTGGTTGGAACTGTGCCCCAGCGTCGTCAGTTGGGATGGTCGGCCAGCCATCCAGGTTACCATGATCGACATCGGCGGGCGCAAGAGTGCCGAGGAAAATCTCCGGCAGGCACAGGCCAATCTCGAAGTAATGGTAGCCCAGCGGACGCGAGACCTGGAGGCGGAGATTGCCGCCCGCAAGCGTGCCGAAACGTCGCAGAGAGACAGTGAGGAGAAGTACCGCAATCTGGCCGACAATATGGAGGACGGTGTCTTTCTGATCGAGGACGGCGTCCTCGCCTTCGTCAACCGCAGTCTTGCCGGCCGGCTTGGCTACGACGTCGAGGAAATGGTCGGCCGGCCGATTCCCGACTTCCTCATGCCGGAGACCCGGGCGATAACGATGGATCTGCACCGGCGACGGGTTGCCGGCGAGACGGTGCAGTCGCGTTACGAGGCCAATCTCCTCCACAAGGACGGCCATAGCGAAGTTCCCGTCCTCCTCATCTTGGCGCGCATCGTGGACTCGAATGGAAAGGTGTCCGTGGTTGGCACGGCCCGCGACGTCAGCGAGCGAAAACGGGCCGAGGAAGCCCTGCACGAAAGTGAGGAACAGTTCCGGGCCCTGCTCGACAACTCGCCGCAGGCACTCAATCTCAAGGACGCGGCGGGACGTTACCTCTTGGTCAACCGGGAATGGGAACGCCAGCACGCCGTCTCGGCGAACGCCGCCCTGGGCCGAACTTCCCACGAGGTGTTCGGACAGGAGACCGGCGAAAGCCTTGCCGGTCCCGAACGCGAGGTGATCGCCACCGGTGAAACGCAGACCTTCGAGACTACCGTCCTGCTGCCGGATGGGCGGCGGCGAACCCGCCTCATCACGAAGTTTCCGGTTCGCGACCAGAACAGTGCCGTTACCCGGGTCGGTACCGTCGGTACGGACATTACCGAGCGAAAGATCATGGAAGAGGCGCTGCGCGACACCGAAGAAAAATTCCGCGCCTTGATGGACAATTCGCCGCTGACCGTAAACCTCAAGCACGCCAATGGGCGGTTCCTGATGGTGAACCGCGAATTCGAACGCCAGCACGGTTTGCGCCTGTCGGAGGCCGTAGGCAAGACGGCGCGCCAGTTGTTCGGCGAGGAAAGTGCAAAGGCCATCGAGGCGGCCGACGCGAAAGTCATCGCCACAGGCCAGACCACCACCTTCGAGGTCGACTTTCAGTTGGAGGATGGCCGTCGCTGCACCCATCTGGCAACCAAGTTCCCAGTTCGCGACGGTCGCGGAGCCATCACCCGGCTCGGCAGCATCGGCATGGACATCACCGATCGCAAACGCATGGAAAGGGAAATCCTGGAAAGCGAGGAACGCTTTCGGGAGTTCGCCGAATCGAGCTCGGATTGGCTGTGGGAAGCCGATTCTGAATCCCGCATAACCTTCATCTCGGGCAGGGTCACGGATTTGCTGGGCGTCGAACCGGCTGCGTTCGTCGGCCGGACGTGGCCGAATTTCGCGGCGCCCGGTCAGGATGCTATCTGGCGGGACCTCGAGGACACAATCCAAGCCCGCCGGCCTCTCCGGGATTTCCGTTGCCAAATTCTCGACCGTCACGGCCGGCGCCGGTGGCTTAGCATCAGCGGCAAACCCAGGCACTCGGCGACGGGCGAATTCCTCGGGTATCGCGGAACCGGCACTGACATCACTGAAAAGACGCAGGCGCTGCATCGTGAAGCCCAGGTGCGGGAACGGTTTCTCGCGGCTATCGAGACGGTCCCCGTTTCCGTGGCGCTGTTCGACGAGGATGATCGGTTGGTGGTCGCCAACGAACGTTTCCGCGTCCGCCTGGCCGTTGCGGCGAGGCTGCGGACCTCCATGACCTTCGAGGAAATCCTGCGGGCGGAACTAAAGGCAGGGGCCATTGTCGATGCGCAAGAGGATCCGGAGGGATGGCTCCGCCAGCGCTTGGAACGCCACCGCAACCCCGCTGACAATTTCGAGGTTCACGGGTCCGACGGCTGGTTCCAAGTCAGGGAACATAGGTCAGGGGACGGTTATACTCTGGTCGTCGTTCACGACATAACCGACCGGAAGAAGGCAGAACAGGGCCTGCTCGCCGCCCGTGACGACTTGGAGGCGCGGGTGCGTGAGCGCACGCATGCCCTGGAGCAACAGATCCTCGAACGCCAGTACGCGGAACAGGCCCTTCAGCAAGCCAATCAGGAATTGGAGAAGCGCGTCGAGGATCGGACCCGCCACCTCATGGAAGAGATGGCCGAACGCAAGAAGTTGGAAGCGCAATTCATCCAGGCCCAGAAAATGGAAGCGATCGGCCAGCTGGCCGGGGGAATCGCCCATGATTTCAATAACCTGCTGACGGTCATTCAGGGCAATCTCAGTTGGCTGAAGGACAAGATCCGCACCGACGACGACAAGGCATCCCAGTTGATGGCCATGGCCCTCGAGGCGGCGCGTCGGGCCGGAGAACTGACGCATCGCATGCTGGCCTTCTCGCGCCGCCAGGACCTTCGGCCGGAAAGAGTCGACTTGCCATGTGTCCTGGAAAACATCACGCCCCTTGTCGCCCGCGTTCTCAGTGAATCGGCGCACCTTGAAGTCAAGATGGGTAAGGACCTTTGGCCGTTGATGGTTGATTCACACCAGTTGGAAAGCGCCATCCTCAACGTTGCCATCAATTCCCGCGACGCCATGCCGAACGGCGGCAGCCTTATCCTGACAGCCGAAAACCGTCTGGTCGACGCGCAGCAGGCTGCCCGGCATGACAATGTGGAGCCGGGGGAATACGTCTGCCTGGCCATGGCCGATACAGGAATTGGCATGCCACCGGCAGTCTTGGACCGGGTATTCGATCCGTTCTTCACCACCAAGGAGGTCGGGAAGGGCAGTGGGCTCGGTCTCAGTATGGTGTTCGGCTTCGTCAAACAATCCGAAGGGTTCGTCGAAATCACCAGCCAATTGGGAAGGGGAACCACGGTGGAACTTTACCTTCCGCGCAGCAGGCAACCGTCGGCGACGGCAGCGATGTCACCCAAGGCGGCAAAGGTTTGTCCCCGGGGCCTGACCGTACTCGTGGTCGAAGATGATCCCCTGGTGCGCGGGGTCGCCCTCGAATATCTGAAGATGGCGGGATTCAAGCCGATCCCCGCCGACGACGGGAATTCCGCCATCAAAGTGATGGAGAATACATCACCGATAGACCTGATCCTGTCCGACATCATCATGCCGGGCGGTATGAGCGGTCTTGATCTGGCGGAAATCGTTCGCCAGCGATGGCCCGAAACGGCCGTCGTCCTGATGTCCGGCTATTCCTACGACGAGTTTTCGCGCCGCGGCATTAATCCCGATGCCGTCAGCCTGCTGCGTAAGCCATTCACCAAGCATGAACTGTTGCAAAAGATCGAGGACGCTGTGTCTGAATGTGCCGCAGGAGGCCAAAAAACGCCTACGATCGAATCCGAGCCGGCATAACCGCGGATTTTATAAGGCGGAAGTTTTTCAGCCGAAGTTATGCAATCGCCAGCCGCGGAACGAGTTCCACATTGCGAAAAATCGCGCTTGTCCAGACCGGACTTTAGGATCATTCAAGGTTGTGAGCCCTTGGGGGTTCCTCGTCCCATGCTATGTAATGATCAGTAACGCCCGAGGAAGAAGTTGAAGAGTGGAATAGCCCTTGGTTTTTGGCTAGTTTGAATTATGAATTACTTATGCATTTAGCGACCTCCACAACCTATGGAGAATCTAGAATTCCCATAATATATTTGTGAATCGAAATATAATTATCGCTTTTACATTGTCAGGGCAGCCGTATTGCGAAAATGCATCCAACAAGACAATTTTAGAAAATTGGTCGCCCAAAAATCGATGAATTATTAGAATTATTCCACATAACCGGGGTCGAAAGATTCCGGTTGTTTTTTAATGTTTCCAATCCGTATGGTGTTGTTGCGGACATGTGCGGCACAACCCGAAAACAGGACCGCCGCCGTTTGTCGCGCAATAAAAGACACATGAGTGGAGGTCACGTAATGAAAAACGCTTCTCGTCGTGAGTTTCTAAAAACGACGACCAAGGCCGGTGTTGCTGCTGCCGCCGTCGCCACGGTCAGCATGCCCCATGTTGCGGGCGCCCAAGCCAAGACCCGTGAACTGAAGATCCAGTCCTCCTGGTCGGCCGGTACCGTCGGCTACAAACTCTTCGAGGCGTGGTGCAAGACCATGGTCGAGAAGACCGGTGGCGAGCTGGACTTCAAGCCGTTTCCGGAAAGCGCCGTGGTCGGCGACTTCCAGGTTTTCGATGGCGTCCGCAACGGCGTGCTCGACGGCCAGAACATCTTCTGGACCCGTTGGCCGAGCCGTATGCCCGCCGCCAACTTCCTCACCTCGTGGCCGATGGCCCCGGTTCGCCCCGACGTTTGGGACGTGGCCTACTATTCGTACGGCCTGATCGACATCGCCCGCGAACTGTATGCCAAGAACGGCCTGTACTTCGTCGCCAACGTCCATCACGACCTGAACCTGATCCATTCGAAGAAGCCGATCCGTTCGCTCAATGACTTCAAGGGCCTCAAGATCCGCATGCCCGGCGGCATCATCGCCGAGACCTTCGCGGCCCTGGGCGCCCGAACGACCCTGCTGCCGGGTTCGGAAGTGTATCCGGCCCTCGAAAAGGGCACCATCGACGCCGCCGACTTCGTCGGTCCCGCCGTCGACTACGACCTCGGCTTCCACCAGGTCACCAAGTACGTCATCATGGGCCCGACCTCGACGCCCACCCTGCACCAGGCCGTCGACCCGCTGGACATCGCATTCAGTCTGCGCGTCTGGGAATCGTTCTCGCCGCGCATGAAGGCGGTGATCGAGGATGCCGCCAAGGCGTTCTCGCTCGACCACTACTGCGGCATCCAGAAAGCCAACGTTGCGGCATGGCCGAAGTACGCGGCCGCCGGCAACGAGGTCATCCATCTCTCCGAAGACGACGTCATCGCTTTCAAGAAGATTGCCATTCCGCTGTGGTTCAACTGGGCCAACAAGGACAAGGACGCCGGTCGCGTTCTCAAGATCTGGCTCGAAGTCATGCGGAACCCATCCTTCGCAATCCTTAACGAAAAGGACGTCGAAGGCTTCGAGATCAAGTAATAAAGACAACAAAAACAAAGCGCCCAAAATGGGCGGGTGCGGGATGGCCGGTTCGCCGGCCATCCCCTCCGTTATGTCAGGTATGTGACTGACTGAATCGAAAGCGAGTTAGTGAAATGAGCGGGGAAGTCGTTCGTTACGGTTTCGTGCTGCCGCACTGGTTTTTCTGGGGCATCATGATCGTGTTTCCCTTAGTCTTCCTGTTACTGGCGCAACGTCGCGCCGCGGCCGACGCCGCCTTGAAGGCGAAGGATCAGGTGATCCTGACCGAGGACATTGAGGCGGAGGCCCAGAAAGTCGACTGGCTGCCGCCAGGCAACCGGTTCACCCGGGCGGTCGACGCCCTTTGTATGTGGGTCGGCCAGTTCGCGTCGCTGTGGATCATCATCGGCATCTGCTATTACGTCTTCGAAGTTCTCGGCCGCTACTTCTTCAATTCGCCCACCAACTGGGTACACGAGGCCTCCTTCCTGATGTTCGGCGTCATGTACACGCTGGGGGGCGCGGCGCTTTACCTCATCGACGGCCACGTGCGGGTCGACGTGTTCTACGCCAAGTGGAGCCGCCGGGCACGCGCCGGCGCCGACATGGTGACGACCAACATCTTCTTCATCTTCATCCTCGGCATGTTGTTTTCAGGCTGGACCTTTTTCTCGATCGGCCTTGACCAGAACGCCTTGCCGTCGTGGCTGTCGTGGATCGCGCAGGGGTACAACATGGACCTCTCGCAGTCCGAGTGGCAGATCGCGCATTGGCCCGTCAAAGCCATGATCCCCTTCGGCGCCTTCCTGGTCGCCCTCATGGGCATCAGCCGCTTTGTGAAGGACTTCCAGACCTTCAAGCATTTTTCCGAGGTCGACAATGACAAGTAATGTTGGAGTTGGTGCCGCGCGCCAAAGCTTGATTCCCTCGACGCGCTTCGGCTGGATGATCACCATCCTGTTCTGCGCCTTCGCCTTCGTGGTGACCGTCGAGGTCCTGAACACCCTGTTCGTCGGCCGCGGAGCGGAACCCTTCCTCTTCACGTTCCAGAGCACGTTGGCGGGGATTCCCATCGAATACCTGTCGATCGCCATGTTCGGCTCTCTGCTGATGGTGCTTAGCGCCGGCATGCCCTTGAGCTTCGGTTCCGGGGCGCTGACGGTGGTCTTCATGTACCTGGTCGGCGACAAGTACATGGTGAACCTCATCCCGACCCGCATCTTCCCGATGATGACGGACTACCAGCTTTCGGCCATCCCGCTGTTCATCTTCATGGCGGCGATGCTGGAGCGGGCCGGCCTCATCGACGAGATGTTCACCGTCGTCTACAAGTGGATGGGTGGCCTGCGCGGCGGCCTCGCGGCGGCCACTGTGTTCGCTTCGACCATCCTGGCGGCCATGGTGGGCATCGTCGGCGCCGCCGTGGTGACCATGGGCATGATCGCGCTGCCGGCGATGTTGAGCCGGAAGTACGATCCCAAGCTGGCCCTGGGCTCGGTGATGGCCGGCGGCACGCTGGGCATTCTGATCCCGCCCTCCATCCTGGCCATCATCTATGCGGTGGTGGCCCAGGCCTCGGTGGGCGAGCTTTATCTCGGCGCCGTGCTGCCGGGCCTGCTGTTGTCGGGCCTTTATATGTCCTATGCGTTGATCCGCTGCTATATCAACCCGGCCCTGGGGCCGGCGCTTCCGGTGGAAGAGCGGGTCAGCATGAAGGAGAAACTTCTCCTGCTGCGCGGCATGATCGCGCCGATCATCCTGATCGTCCTGGTGCTGGGCCTTATCTTCACCGGCGCCGCGACGCCGGTGGAATCGGCCGGCGTCGGCAGCGCCGGCGCCATGATCGTGGCGGCCATGCATCGGCGGCTGACTTTCCAGTCCATCAAGGAAGCCTCGTTCATCTGCATCAGGAACTCGGCCCTGGTTCTCTGGATCATGTTCGGCGCCTCGATCTTCGTCGCCTTCTACGTGTTGCAGGGCGGCGGCGAGTTCGTGTCGGAGATGATCCTCGGTACCGGTCTGCCGCCTTACGGCATCCTGATGCTGATGATGGTCATCCTGATCTTCCTCGGCATGTTCCTGGACTGGGTGGGCATTCTGCTGCTGGCGGTGCCGATCTTCGTGCCGATTGTCATGTCGCTGCCGTTCGAAGGCCTGTTCGGCATTCCCGGCCCCAAGGGCCCGGAAATCGCCCTGTGGTTCGGCGTCATCTATCTGGTGAATATGCAGATGAGCTTCATCTCGCCGCCCTACGGACCGGCCCTCTTCTACCTCCGGGGGACGACGCCCAAGGAGATCCCGACATCGACGATTTTTGCCGCGTCGTTGCCGTTTATCTTCTTGCAGGCGGTCGGCCTTAGCATGTGCATTATTTTCCCGGAACTCACGCTCTACCTGCCGAGGCTTGCCTTCGGCAATCTCTGATCTTCGGCGGAGGGGGCGGCCACACGGTTTAGTTCCCTCCGGACCGGTCGAACGCGGAAATGCACCCCCGGCAGCCCCGGGGGTGCATTTCTTTTTGAGCCGGCGGTGCGGCCATGCACCAAAAAGGATGTTGATCCGGGCAGACGAAGCCATATAACATCCGTTTACCGCTGGTAGGGCCAATTTCCCCGCGAGCGGACAGGGAGCAAGGATTCCCCAAAATGGGGAGTCCCTCAAAAAAAACGAATACGAGCCATTCGAAAACAATGACGCATTGCATTGACTCTTATTGTGTCCGGCCGGGATGGCGCCAGAACCCGGTTCCGGCCGATGTGCTTGCGTTCTGGCATCCCCTTCAGTTACGGCAACATTACAAAGGGAGGAGCATATGAAACTCCGTCACCTACTCGCGTTTGCCGGCCTGGCCGTCGCCGTCGCCCTGACAGGTACCGTCCAAGCCGCCGAGAAGCTGAAGTTTGCGCACGTCTACGAGATCAGCGAGCCCTATCACGCCTGGGCCCTGTGGGCTGCCGACGAGATCAAGAAGCGCTCCGCCGGCAAGTACGAGATGGAAGTCTTCCCGGCCTCATCGCTGGGCAAGGAGACCGACATCAACGAGGGCCTGTCTCTGGGCACCGTCGACGCCATCTGGACGGGCTTCCAGTTCGCCGGCCGCTCTTACGGCCCGATGTCGATCAGCGGCTATCCCTATGTCTACCGTTCGGTCGACCACTGGAAGAAGTTCCTGAAGAGCGACCTCTTCAAGGATCTCGCCGACGGCTACATGAAGGCTAGCGGCAACAAGGCGATCACCGCCACCTATTACGGCCAGCGCCACGTCACCTCAAAGAAGCCGGTCCGCACGCCTGCGGACATGAAGGGTGTCAAGATCCGCGTTCCCGACGCGCCGGCCTATACCGCCTTCCCGAAAGCCACCGGCGCCAACCCGACGCCGATTGCCTTCGCCGAAGTGTATCTCGCGCTTCAGCAGGGGGTCGTTGACGCCCAGGAGAACCCGCTGCCAACCATTCAGGCCAAGAAGTTCTACGAGGTCCAGAAGTACATCAACCTCACCGGCCACATCACCGACAGCCTGCTCGCCATCATCGGCGGCCCACGGTGGCAGAAGCTGAACGACGCCGAGAAAAAGATGTTCGCCGAGGTGTTCACCGAAGCAGCCGCCGGCTGCACGGCCGACATCGAGAAGAAGGAGAAGGATCTCGTTGCCTGGTTCGAGAGCCAGGGCAACATCGTGACCAAGGACGTCGATGTCGCCGCCATGCAGAAGGCGACCGCCGCCTTCTATGACGCGAACCCGAAGGACGTGCCGTGGCCCAAGGAGGTCTGGGACCGTCTGCAGGCGATCAAGTAACTGCGGAAACCTAGATCATAGCGAATGGGGCGAAGATGTCCGAACCGAACCAAATCATCGCCGAGATGGCCAAACTCGACAACGAGTTGGACGCGCCAATCGATTGGCGGAAAATCGGCGTCGAGGATTACATTGTTTTCGTGATCTTCTGGATCCTGGCTCTGGACATCTTCGCCCAGTTCTTCACCCGTTATGTGCTCAATGATTCTCTGGCCTGGACGGAGGAGATCGCCCGCTACCTACTCATCGGCGTCACCTTTGTCGGCTCCATCACGGCGGTACGCAAGAACAGCCACATCATGGTGGAATTTCTGTTTCGCTTCATTCCGCCGAAACTGGGAAGCACGCTCATCTATATCGGCGACGTCGGCAAGATCGCTTTCTTCGCCTATACGTCCTGGGCGTGCTTCAATCTGGCGGGAAAAACCCTCCAGATGATGGTGTCCCTCGAACTGCCGAAAAGCTGGATGTACTACATGATCAGCGTCTGCCTGGCCGCCATGGCCATCCGCGCGATTCAGGTTCTGGCTCGCCACATCCGCCAGGGCGGCAGCCAAATCAGCCTCGAACATGCGCGCCACGTCCAGAACGGCTAGGGGGATACGATGTCAACGCGCCTCGGTATCAGGCTCAACGGATTTCTTGTGTTCATCGCCGCCGCCTGCACGGTGGCGCTGGCAGTAAACGGCGACGACGTCGCGTTTCTCTTTGCGGCAATGTTTCTGATGCTGGTCACCGGTGTGCCGGTGGCGCTTGCGCTTGCCGGATCGTCGCTACTGTTCGTCCTGATCACCGGCCAGGTGCCCGATCTGGTGGTGATCCACCGCATGGTCAATGGCGTCGACAGCTTTCCGCTGCTGGCCGTGCCGTTCTTCATCCTGGCCGGATCGCTGATGAACGCGGTCGGTATCACGGATCGCATCTTTGGCTTCGCCATCGCCTGCGTCGGATGGATGCACGGCGGCCTCGGCCACGTTAATGTCGGCGCCTCGGTGATCTTTGCCGGCATGTCGGGCGCCGCCGTCGCCGATGCCGGGGGACTGGGCATCATCGAGATCAAGGCCATGCGCGACGCCGGCTACGACGCGGACTTTTCGGTAGGCGTCACTGCGGCGTCTTCCACCATCGGCCCGATCATCCCGCCGTCGCTGCCAATGGTCATCTACGGCGTCATGGCCTCGACGTCCATCGGCCAACTGTTCGCCGCCGGCTTCATTCCCGGCCTGCTCATGGCCGGCGCCCTGATGCTGATGGTGGGATGGTTCGCCCACAAGCGCAATTACCCGCGCGACGCCGCGTTCTCGGGCAGTGTGCTGTGGCGGACCTTCAAGCGCGCATTCATGTCGTTGATGACGCCAATCATCATCGTCGGCGGCATCCTGACCGGCGCCTTCACGCCGACCGAAGCGGCGGCGGCGGCGGTCGCCTGGGCACTCTTCCTTGGTCTGGTGTGGTATCGCACCCTCAATTTCCGGCGCTTCGTCCGGGTGTCGGCGGAAACCATCGAAACGACGGCGATCATCATGTTGATCGTCGCCGGCGCCTCCATCTTTGCCTGGATCCTCACCAGCAACCGGGTCACCGAACATTTCGTCGGCTTGATCACCGGCTTCACCGCCAATCCGCTGCTGGTCCTGCTGATCTTCAACGTCATCCTGTTCGTCGTCGGCTTCTTCATGGAGACGATCGCCGCCATCACCATCCTGGTGCCCGTCATGCTGCCGGTCATCACGCAGGTCGGCATCGATCCCGTACATTTCGGGGTGGTCATGGTGCTGAACCTGATGATCGGCCTGCTGACGCCGCCGGTCGGCATGGTGCTCTATGTGCTGTCCCGGGTGTCGGGCGTATCGTTCGAGCGATGCACGCAGGCAACCCTGCCGTTCCTCATCCCATTGGTGGGCGTACTGCTGCTCATCACCTTTATTCCCGGTTTCTCGCTCTGGCTGCCGAACCTGATTTACCGTTAGACTGCCGGGCGCATATAACGGCGGGGCAGGGGGCAACTCTGCCCGCGGTTTGACAATGGGAGGAACCGATGTACGGCGGGAATTTGCTGCGAGAGCGCCTTGAGGCGGGGGAAACTTCGGTCGGCTGCTGGATTCACATGTGCAGCCCGATCGGCGCCGAGGTGGTGGCATTGGCCGGCTTCGACATGGTGGTGCTGGACCACGAGCACGGTCCCAGCGATTTCCTGAATTCCATTTCCCTCATGCAGGCCATCTCGGCGACGCCAACCACCCCCATCGTGCGGGTGCCGTGGAACGACCCCGTCTACATCAAGCGGGCGTTGGACATCGGCGCGCGCGGTATCATCATCCCCAGCGTCGATGACGCCGAACAGGCCAAGGCCGCCGTCGCCGCCTGCCGTTATCCGCCGGATGGCATCCGCGGCTCGGCCTACGGCTTGGTTCGCGCCTCCGATTACGGCTTCCAGGCGGAACGCTACGTCGCCGATCTGCCGGCCGGCCTCTTGGTGATGTGCCAGATCGAGAGCATGAAGGCGGTCGGAAATATCGACGAGATTGCTGCTGTCGAGGGTGTCGACGTCCTGTTTGTCGGACCGGTCGACCTGTCGGCCAGTATGGGAATCATGGGCAAGACCCAGGCCCCCGAATTCATCGAACTCAGGACCCGCGCCGAGAAGGCCATCAAGGCGGCCGGCAAGTGGATGGGGGGATTGGCGGTGGCCGGCGATTCGGTGCAGGCCATGCGCGATCGTGGCTACGATATCGTCACCGGCGTTTCCGACATCTCGCTGCTTCGCGACGCAGCGATCGCCCATCTGCGCACCCTCGGTCGTTAATCGGGCCTCCGGCTTAGGCGCAGAAGATGGCCCGTTCGCGGGCAACCTCGGCGGCAATGAAGTCGGCGACCACCGAAACGCGCCGAATGGCGCTCAGGTCTTCGTGCACCACGGTCCAATAGCTGCGGGTAATGGAATACTCCGGCAACAGCGGAACCAGGGTATCGTCCCTTCTGGCAATGAAGGTGTGGAGGATGCCAATTCCGGCGCCGGCCCGCACAGCCTCGGTCTGGCCGATGGCGCTGGAAATTTCGATGTCCGCCCTCCAGTCCTTGACCAACTCTCTCGCGAAGTTGAGGGAAGAGGAAAACAGCAGATCGTCGACGTAGCCGACCCGCACGTGCCCCTTGAGATCGTCGAGGGAAGCCGGCGTGCCGGCCCGCTCCAGGTAGCTTCTCGCGGCATAAAGGCCGAGCGTGTAGTCGGTCAACTTGCGGGCGATCAGGCGGCCTTCCTCGGGATGGGCCAACGCGATGGCAACATCGGCCTCGCGCCTGGATAGCGAGAACGTTCTGGGTACCGGCACCAGCTGGATCATCAGGCCGGGATAGCGGGCCTTGAGCTGCCCCAGGCGCGGCGCCAGGAAGGCCACGCCGAAGCCGTCGGGCGCGCCCACGCGGACGGCCCCCTCGATGGTCAGGTCGGTGTGGCCGATGTCGGCGTAGGCCGCCAGCATCTCGGATTCAACGCGCTCGGCATAGGCCAGCAGCCGCTCGCCCTCCTCGGTCAGATCGCAGCCGTTCGGCCGACGGACGAACAGTTTGACCTGAAGGGCCTGTTCGAAGGCGCCGAGCCGCCTGGCCACCGTGGCGTGGTTCAGCTTGAGGTGTTTTGCCGCGCCGAGGATCTGGCCGGTCCGAGCGATCGCCAGGAAAATGCGGATGTTGTCCCAGTCCATGCCTTGCTCTACGGTTTTTGCACAACGGATGGCGATTTGATCCTATTGATCATTTTTTATTGTAACGCGATCATAGCGACAACAGAAGCGGCGGACTCGCACTCGGTGGAGTTGGTCGCCATGTCTCTTATGCCGGGAAAAGAATGAGGATTGAAGCCATGGATACGACGACCATCAGCCAGCCGAAGAAGACCGAGATCGGCATTTCGAAGCTGCGCAATTACGTGAACGGCGAATGGGTGACCCCGAAGGATTGCAAGTGGCGGGAAATCGAGAATCCCTCGACGGGTGAGATGATCGCCGAATTCCCGCTGACCTCCTCGGCCGACGCCTATGCGGCGATCGCCGCGGCGAAGGCGGCCTTCCCGGCCTGGGCGGCGACGCCGGCGGATCGCCGGACGGCGCCTCTTTTCCGCCTGCGCGACCTGTTCGTCGCCAACATGGAAAAGATCGCCCGCGTGCTGGTCGAGGAAATGGGCAAGTCGCTGCCGGACGCCCGGGCCGAACTGAAGCGCGCCCAGGAAAACATCGAGGTAGCCTGCGGCATGCCGGTGCTTCAGCAGGGCGACAAGATGATCGGCGCCTCGTACGGTATCGACGGCGAGGTCCTGAAGCTGCCGATGGGCGTGTTCGGCATGATCGCGCCGTTCAACTTCCCCGGCATGATTCCCTTCTGGTTCCTGCCCTATGCGGTGGCTTCCGGCAACACCTACGTGATCAAGCCGTCGAGCCAGGTCCCCTGCACCATGCAGATCATCGGCGAGTACATCCACGCCGCCGGCTTCCCGAAGGGCGTGATCAACATCGTCAACGGCAGCCACGACGTGTCAGACGCCATGATCGAAAGTCCCGACATCATCGGCATCTCGCTGGTCGGCTCGACCCGCTTCTGCAAAGAACTGGCGGTGCGGTGCGCCGAAAAGGGCAAGCGCTTCCAGGCCATGGGCAGCGCCAAGAACCATCTGGTGGTGATGCCCGACGCCAAGGTCGACGACGTCATTCGCAACATGATCACCTCGGGCTACGGCTGCGCTGGCCAGCGCTGCATGGCTTCCTCGGTCATCGTCTGTGTCGGCGACGACATGTACAAGACGGTCTGCGACAAGTTCGTCGCCGCCTCCAAGGAGGTCATCACCTGCGACCCGCTCGACCCCAAGGTGGCCGACGAGGGCATGGTGATGGGGCCGGTCATCTCGAAGAAGGCGAAGGATTTCATCCTTCAGATGATCGAGACCGGCGTCAAGGAAGGGGCCACGCTGGCCCTGGACGGGCGCAACCTCAAGGTGCCCGGCCGCGAGAAGGGGCACTTCATCGGCACAACGGTGTTCACCGACGTCAAGCCCGGCATGGAGATCCACAAGATCGAGATCTTTGGTCCGGTGCAGTGCATCATGAAGGTCGATAGCCTGGACGAGGCCATCAAGATCATCAACGACCACGAATACGGCAACGGCGCCTCGATCTATACGCAGAACGGCTGGTACGCGCGGCGCTTCAAGCTCGAAGTCACCTGCGGCATGATCGGCGTCAACGTCGGCATTCCGGCTCCCGTCGCCTTCCTGCCGTTCGGCGGGCTGAAGGCTTCGCAGTTCGCCGACATCAAGGCGCAGGGCAAGACCGTCGTCGACTTCTTCACCGAGGACAAGATCATTACCGAACGGTACTGGCCCGAAAACTGATTAAAAAAAAGCGGGGGAGGGCAAACCTCCCCCTCTTCCATACGCAACGGGCGGCCCTGATGGCCGCCCGCTTTGTTTACCGATGGTGCTTCAGCGGAACATCTCCGCCATGCTCTTACCGATGATCTTGCTGGACAGGAACACCAGCAGCAAAGTCGCCACGATGGCGATCGAACCGATTGCCGACGCGTCCAGCAGTTCGTCGGCGATGATGTATTCGTAGATGGCGATGGACATGGTCTTCCACTTCGCCGAGTAGAGCAGGATGGTCACGCTCATTTCGCTGATCAGCGTAGCGAACACCAGAATGCCCCCAGCGATGATCCCGGGAGAGACCAGGGGCACGGTGATCTTGCGGAAGGTCCATCCCCAGGTCGCACCGCAAATGGCCGAGGCTTCTTCCAGCTTGTTGTCAACCTGACCGACCGCCGCGGTGACCGTGCGGAATATGTACGCGATCCGGCGAACGAAATAGGCAAGGATAAGGATTGCGCTGGTTCCACTGAGGACGATCAAGCCGCTGTTGAACGTGGTGATGTAGGCGACTCCCGTCACGATGCCGGGCAGCACGAAGGGCAGCATGATAGTCAGATCCAACGCCCACTTCCCGACAAAGCGCCGACGCACCGACGTATAGGCGGCCAGGGTGCCGAAGACGACGCATAGCGCGGTGGCGACCCCCGAGAGGACCATGCTGTTGATGAACGGCGCCTGGACGTCCGAGATGACGCGCAGGTAGTTCGCGATCCCCCATTGTGTCGGGAACAGCGTTCCGGCCCATTTTTCGGCAAACGACGAATAGAGCACCATCAAATGGGGGAGAAGCGCCACGAACAGCAGCCCCCAACAGTAGGCGTTGGCGAAGATCATGGCACCCAGCCCCGTCATCTGCGCCGATCGGCGCGTTCCGCCGGTGACCGTGACATGGCCTCGTCCCTTGTTCACCCGAGTCAGGACCAGAATGGCGCCCAGCGTCAGGATGACGTTGACCATGGCGATCGCCGAGGCGCCGTTCAGGTTGAAATACCCATGCACCTGGAAATAGATCATCGTCGGCAGGACGTAGTATTCGCCGCCCAGAATGGCCGGAACGCCGAAATTTCCAAGCGCTTTGATGAATACGATGATCGAGCCCGCGGCGATCGATGGCAGCACCAGCGGGAAGGTGATCGTCCGCAAGACCCGCCAGCGGTTGGCGCCCATCACGAACGCGCATTCCTCGATATAGGGATCGGACGCCGCCAGCGCGCCTTGAACGATCAGCAGGACATAGGGAAAGTAGCTTAGCGAAAGGGCCAGAATGATACCGAACGCCCCGTAGATGGACGGCAACTCGATCCCGAACCAGGACTGGATGTAGTGGGTGACGATGCCGCTTCTGCCGAGAAGGATGACCCACGAGTAGGCACCGATGAACGGCGGCGAAATCAGCGGAATCACCGACAGCGAAAGAAGGACGTTGCGAAACGGCATCGAGATGCGGCTGATCGCGAACGCTGCCGGCAAGGCGAGCAGGGTGGCGAAAACCGTCGCCGCCAGCGCTACCACCAGCGAATGGAGGAAGGCGCGCTGGTAGCTGGGGCTGGAGAAGAATTTCTCGAAGTTAAGCAGCGTGAAATTGGCGAGATCCAAGGAATCGCCACTTTTCACGAAACTCGAAAGGACGGACTTTCCGATCGGGTAGAGTAGGAAGGCGACAAGCACGAACAGGGTCATGGCGCCGACAAGGTAGGGGAGCCAATCGAACTTTTGCTCCAGCGCTCCTCCGGAACTTTTGGCCGCGGCCGTCATCGATCAGCTCCGCCATGAAAAAGAATGGCTTCGGCTGCGGGAATGGCAATCGATGCCTCGCAACCTTCCCCGATTCCGGGGATGAGGCGCGGCGAATCGACGAAAACCTCGCGCCGTGAGTCGCGGCATTCGAGCATGTAGCGGGTGTAGTTGCCGAGAAACAGAATGCGGCGCACCGTGCAGGGGGCACCGCCGCTGTTGGCCTGACCGAGATCCAGGCACTCCGGGCGGGCCATCACCACGGCGTCGAATCCGGCCTCGATCATCGTGGCTTCCTCCCGGGGGAGCGGTGTCGACGACGCCACTTCGATCTCCAGGCCCGTCGTCAACGAAACACGCGCGCCCGAACCGTTGCGGTTGACCACACGGGCAGGAAAAAAGTTGGCTTGCCCGATGAAGTCCGACACGAACAGCGAGCGGGGCTTGGCGTAAACCTCGTGGGGCGGCCCGACTTGGATGAGCCGACCGAGGTTGAACACGGCCAGGCGGTCGGAAACCGACATCGCCTCTTCCTGGTCGTGCGTGACATAGATCGACATGATCCCGAGGTCCTTCTGGATGCGGCGGATTTCTTCGCGCATCTGGACACGAAGCTTGGCATCCAGATTGGCCAGGGGTTCGTCCAGCAGCAGCATGCCGGGGTCGTAGACCAGCGCGCGTGCGATGGAAACCCGCTGTTGCTGCCCGCCGGACAGATCGGGCGGGCGCCGATGGGCCAGCACATCCAGTCCCAGGAGTTCGAGGATGCGCCCCACGCGTTCCTTGATCTCGGCCTCCGGAACCTTGCGAATGCGCAAGCCGTAGGCGGTGTTTTCGAAAACGGTCAGATGGGGGAACAGGGCGTACGACTGGAAGACCATGCCGATGTTGCGCTGGAACGTCGAGAACTTGGTGAAATCCTGATCGTCGAACAGAACGCGCCCCGAGGTAATCGTCTCAAGCCCGGCCACCATGCGAAGGGTCGTCGTTTTGCCGCACCCCGACGGGCCAAGCATGGTGAAGAATTCGTCGCCCTGAATGGCGAGGTTGACCGCCTCAACCGCCGTGACCGGGCCTTGGTCCGTATCGAAGACCTTGGTCAGGTCCCGGATCTGGAGAATATGGGATGTCACACTACACTCCTTTCCACGGGGCAAAAGGCGCGCCGCAGGATCAGGACGGTGCGGTCGTCGGTGAAAAGACCGTTGGCGGATCCCTTGGTGCTGGCATAGTCGCCGGTTTTTTCGGGGTCCACGGCCTCGATTCGGGCGAGATGCTCTTCCCAATCGGCAACGCGTGTTCCATTCGGGTAGCCGAAATAACCGTCGGTAAAAAGCTCGATGGTCTCGACGTCGTCGATGTTCCGATCGAACTGCATGATGAATTCGTGCGGAATGGGAAAACCGTTGATGCAGGGCGAGCCGAGGGGATGGATACGGTTGATGTAAAGGTTCTGCTCCCTCAATCCGCCGAGCACGGCCTTTTCGATGACGGCGTGGTCCAGCTTCCGTTGGATTCGTGCCGCATCGGCAATGGCCTTCTGCCGCAAACCCGGGAGAGTGTTTTCATCGATCCAGTCCATCCATCGCGGAAGGACGGCGGCCAGGCCCTCGACCGTGTAGGCGCGGGCGATCTCGTTCTTGAGCGCCGCGGGTACCCCTCGGGCGCCCAGGTGGTTCCATACCGCCTTGCGGATCGCCGCGCAGATGTCGTCCAACGGCTGGCGAAAACGGAAAACCTCGCGGCCGTTGAGCCGCAGCCCGGAGTCCCCGATGACGATGAAGCGAAACGCCGTCCGCCCCTCGAGGGCCAACGCGAGTTGGGCCCCGAACCAGGTGGCCGGCGGCGCCTCGGACGTTCCGGAGGCGCGGATTTCATCGAGGAGAGTACGAAAGCGTTCCTGTAGCCGGGCGGACAGCCAGTCGGCTTCAATGGTCTCGGGACGTTCAATCCTGCAGACCTCGCGGATGATCTCCTCGACCGCCTGGCCGGCCGCCTGGCCGCCGGTCAGTCCGTTGTAGCGCAACCCGGTCTTGTCGCTGACCCCGTCGATGACCGCGTAGGCCCGGCCCGGAACGACGACATATCGATCCTCGTTCCGGGCCGCATCGTTCGGGTTTTTCGCCAGCGTGAAAGCTTCTAGATGCATTGTTATGGCTTTCGCGGACGTCTGGACGTCACTTGCTGCTGAAGATTTTCTCGAACTTGGCCAGGGCGGCGTCACGTCCGTCGGCTGCCTTCTTCGAATCGTAGGCAAAGGTCGGGACATCGGCCGTAGCCATCTGTCCGGCCGGCGCCACGACGTCCTTGCGCACGGACCGGCGTTTCTCGGTCTTCACCATGATTTCGTGCCCTTCGCGCGAGTTCGCGAAATCGACGAACAGCTTGGCGTTTTCCGCGTTGGGGCCGCCCTTGATCAGGGCGTTGGCGTCGAAACGCAGGCCAGTGCCCTCGCTTGGATAGACGCAATCCACCGGGTAACCCTTCTCGCGCATCTCGACGACGTTGTAATCGCCCGTGATGCCGATGGCGTTCTCGCCCTTGGCGACGTTCTGATAGACCAGCTTGGAGGATGTCACGAAGGTGGTGTTCTCGATGATCTTGTCGATGACGTCCCAGCCGTGCAGTTGAAGCATTTGGGCAAGCTGCGCATAGGCCGATCCCGACAGCGCCGGGTTGGCCATGATGATCTTGCCCTTGAATTCCGGTTTGGCGAGATCGGCCCAGCTTTTCGGACCACCCGGTTCGGGCAACAGCTTGCGGTTCACCATCAGGGCCTGCAAGGGCATCGAGAACCCATAGTATTCATGGCCCTTGGCGACGACCGCGCGGTCGAAATTGCCGTCTTCCTTGGTCGTGTACGGCGCGAAAAGTTCGATCGCGGAATCGAAGGCCTCGACGCTGGCGCCCAACAGCACGTCGCCTTGCGGATTGGCTTTTTCACTCGTGATCCGGGTCAACAACTCGCCGACGCCGGCATTGATCGCCTCCACCGCGATGCCGGGGTACTTCTGCTTGAAGGCTTCGGTTATCCTGTCCGCCGTTTTCGGGTTGGTCGCGTTGTAGACCACGACCTTGCCGTCGGCGAACGCGCCGCTGGCGCTGCCAAGCACCAAAGCGCCGGCAACCAGGGCCAATGCGGACAGCTTCTTCATCATATCCTCCTTCTGCCTCCATCTGTCGTATCGATGACCGTTCGTACGAGCCGGGGCCATTTCGGGGACCTTCGGCGGCCGCACGACAGCCGAAATAAGCGGGTTCGTTTGCTAAATTCCAACCGCTCGCGGCGGAGTCTTCCATCGCCGATATATAAAATCAAATAACGATACTGCTGTGCTATATAAATTGAATTTATATGACGAGAGTCCTTTGACATGGAGGCGACAGGCGGAGGAGGCGATGAAGCTTCGCGAGATGGAAATTTTCCGGGCCATCATGTTGGGGGGCTCGGTCAGCGAGGCGGCACGCATTCTCAACGTGTCGCAACCGGCGGTCAGCACGGCCCTGCGTCACATGGAGGATCGCCTGGGGATGCGCCTGTTCCGTCGGGAAAAGGGACGCATTCTGCCTACCCCGGAAACGCTCAAGCTTTATGCCGAGGTCGAGGGGGTGTTTGAAAAACTGGATGCGGTTCAACGGTTCGCCGAGGACCTTCGGGACACCCGTTCGGGGGTTCTGTCGCTGGCCAGCACCCCGACGCTGACCTATGCCTTCCTGGCCGAGGCGATTGCACGCTTCCGATGCGAACGTCCCGGGGTTCGCGTGCTGCTGGAGGTCACTCACACGCAACGAACGGTCGAACTGGCCGCCGCCGGACAGATCGACCTCGGCTTCATTCACGCGCCTTCCGAGAATCCTCTGCTGCGGGTGGAGAAACTGGCGACATCGGCGATCATCTGCGTTCTGCCCCAGGACCATCCGCTCGCCGACCGGCCGTTCTTGGGGGCGAAAGACATCTGTCGCTTTCCCCTGATCACCAATAACCGGAACACCATCGCGCCGAGGATCGACGAGGCGTTTCGGGCCTGTGGCGTCGAACGGGATTTTGCCATCGCCTGCAACCACACGATGACGGTTTTCATGCTGGTCGAAGCCGGTGCCGGAATCGCCCTCGTCGACCCATGGATTCGCGAGGGGCAGTTCCCGACCTTGTTGCGTAAGCCGTTTCGGCCGACCATCGAGGTCTGCCCACGCGCCCTGTCCCAGCGTTCGACCCCGCTTTCGCGCCTTGCCGAAGAATTTCTGCAAACGGTGAAGGACAAGATTGGAACGGACTCGCTTTCCGTTTCTTCTGAGCCGGAGTAATCCGCTCCATTGCTTCGGGTGGCATCTTGTTCCCTTTTTAGAATCGCTCTAATATTGAGAATGATAATCATTATTATTGATACTCGGTCGCAACGATGATATTCACGAAAACATTGTGGATATCGACGGAGACGGATTTTTAGGTAGCGCTCCACAGCGCGTCATTCACCCTTAACGGCACGCGGATAGTTCCCGGATCGACGGCAAGAGCGGCGGAATGCCCTTCTTGCCGACGGGTTTTCTGCGCCCTGAAGAAAGCCATGCTGCGTCGCCTCGGCCAATCCCTTGCCCTGCTGATTCTGCTGTCGATGTTCAGCTTCGCGCTGGTGCACGCCATGCCGGGCGATTTCGCCGAGCTTCTGCTCATTGAGCGCATGGGTGGCGACCTTCCGGCCCGCGACGTCCTTGCCCGTTTCAAGGCGGAGGAGGGGTTCAACGACCCCATCGTCCATCAGTATCTGCGATGGCTGGGCAGCATCCTGCGAGGCGAGCCGGGGGTGTCGTTCCAGTCCGGAGACAGCGTGTGGGCCGAGATCGGCCTCAGGGTGGAAAACACGCTGCTCCTGGCGGCGGCCAGCATCGCCGTTTCCCTCGCCCTGGCGGTACCCATCGGCGTCTTCGCTGCGGCCCGCCGAGGTTCCGTGTGGGACCGGCTGTCCATGCTGCTCGCCGTCTTGGGCATGGCGATTCCCAACTTCTGGTACTCGCTCATCATGGTCATGGTGTTCTCGCTCTTTCTCGGCTGGCTGCCGGTGTCGGGATATGGGCACTGGACCCATATTGTATTGCCGGCCCTGGTGATCGGTACCTCGATGGCGGGGATCACCGCCCGCTTCATTCGCAGCTGCGTGCTTGACGTGCTGTCCAGGGATTTCGTCCGCACGGCCCATTCCAAGGGCCTGGGCGAGATCAGGGTTCTGCTTGGCCATGCGCTTCCCAACGCCCTGGTGCCGATCGTCACCCTGCTTGGCCTGCAAATCGGCAAGATGTTCGATGGCGTGGTGGTCGTTGAAACCATCTTCGCGTGGCCGGGGATCGGCCGCCTGCTGGTCGAGTCAATCTTCAGCCGTGACTTTCCGGTACTTCAGCTTTGTGTGCTGGTGATCGGTGCCGTCTACATCGCGGTCAATCTGACCGTCGATCTGCTGGTCATGGCCATCGACCCGCGCATCCGAGGGGCGCTGTGATGCTTAGCCGCCCCGCCTTCGGCCGCGCGAACGGCGTCGACGCCTGCGGATGGAAGCGGACGATGGGGTTGGGCGCCCTGGCGCTGGTGCTGTTCCTGGTGACGAGCGGGCCGTTCGTCGCCCCGCACGACCCCTCGATGATCGACCTGGTGAACCGCCTGCAAAGCCCCAGCTTCGATCATCCCCTCGGTACCGACCACATGGGTCGCTGCGTGTTCAGCCGTCTGATCCATGGCTTCCGGGTGACGCCTTTGGCCGCCTTTATCGTCGTCGCCCTGGCCGCTGCCACGGGAACCGCTATCGGCCTGGTGTCGGGCTACGCGGGCGGTCTGACGGACAGCCTGATCATGCGGGTGGTGGAGGGATTCTTCGTCTTTCCTGCCATCGCCGTAGCCCTGGTGTTGGCAGCCGTGCTCGGTCTCGGCATGGGGGCGACGGTAGTGGCGCTGGCCGCCGTGCATTGGGCGGAGTATGCCCGGGTGGTGCGCAACCTGACGCTCGCCGAAAAGGCCAAGCCCTATGAACTGGCGGCGCGGGCTGCCGGCATTTCGCCGCTGCGCATCCTGTTCCGCCATCTGCTGCCCAGCATGGTCCATCCGATCGCCGTGCTGGCGACCTTCTCGCTCTCGTGGGCCATCCTGTCCTTCTCGGGGCTGAGCTTCCTCGGCCTTGGCGCCGAACCGGGCACCCCCGAATGGGGCCTGATGATCGCCGAGGGGCGCGCCTTCATGCGCGACCATCCCCGCCTGATTTTGGTTCCCGGCCTGACCATCGTCGCCGTCGTCATCCTGTTCAACGTGCTGGGTGATTCGCTCCGCGATCGGCTGCAATGAAGGCCACGGACGATGCCGCAATCCCGACTTTCCTTAACGATCGACCACGGAGACACCGCATGACAAAGAAGATCCTTCATGCCGCCCTTATGGCCGCCGCTCTGGCTGCCCTGCCGGTGGGATCGCCGCCGGCCCACGCCATCGAGAAGCCGGAAAAGGATACCCTCGTCGTCGCCACCATGTGGGAATGCTTGCCGTTCTCGATGGAGGCGCGGCGCAGCCGCTTCTTCAACGAAAGCGAGATCCTGGATACCCTGGTCAAGCTCGACTACGGCATGAACCTGGTTCCCGGCCTGGCCACCGCCTGGAAACGCCAAAGCCCCACCGAATGGACGTTCACCCTCCGCCAAGGCGTCACGTTCCATGACGGCCAACCGCTGGATGCCGAGGCGGTCAAGTTTTCGCTCGAACGGGTGACGGCGCTGCTGCCCTATGCCGGCAGCCTGCTCGACCTGGCCGAGATTTCGGTGACGGCGCCCGACACCTTGAATATCCGCACCAAGCAGCCGTTCGCGGCTCTGCCCAACCAACTGACCGACGCCATCACCGGCATCTACGCGCGCTCGGCCTTCGATGCCGAGGGCAAGTTCGTGAAGCCGGTGGGAACCGGGCCCTTCCGGTACGCCAGCTACACCAAGCAGGACCGCACCGTGGTCGAGCGCTTTGACGGCTATTGGGGCAAGGCGCCCAGCCTCAAGCGGGTGGTTTATCGCTACGTGCCCGACCACAGCGCCCGCGTGCTGTCGCTGGAAACGGGCGAGGTCGATCTCGCGGTCGACATTCCACCGGCAGACGTCAAGCGCCTGTCGGCCGCCGGCTCCGGGTTCCAGGTATACCGCGAGCCGTCGGCCGGCCTTTACTACATGGTGCTCAACACCGCCGCGGGCCGGCCCTTTGCCGATGTCCGGGCACGCCGCGCGGTCAACGCCATGATCGATCGCAAGGCCATCGTCGAGCATGCGCTGGACGGCGTCGGCAAGCCGGCCTGGCAGTTCTTCGCCCCCGGTTTCGATTGGGTCCCGAGCGAACTGCCGGCCTATGCGCTCGATCCCGCGGCCGCGACATCGGATCTGACGGCGGCAGGCTTCCGCAAGGAAGGCGGGGCCTGGATGAAGGACGGCAAGCCCCTTGCGGTCGAAATCTTAAGCTATTCATCACGCACCGAGATGCCCCTCATCACCGAGGCGGTGTCCGGCCTACTGAAGGCGGCGGGCCTTCAGACCTCCACCAAGATGTTCACCTGGCCCGGCATGCTGAGCCTGGTGCAGAAGGGGCAGTATGACGCCTACGTGGTGTTCTGGACCCCCGAGATGACCGCGCATCCCGACCTGCACCTGTTGCCGCATTTCCACTCGGCGAGCGGACTGGACTACAACGGCTATCGCAATGCCCAGTTGGATGACCTGCTGATCCGTGGACGCGGTCTGGACGCCGGACCGGAACGCCAGGCGACCTACGCCAAGGCGCTGACCCTTGTCCACGAGGACGCGCCGATCGTGCCTCTGGTCCACAAGATCTACGCGGCCGCTACGAACACGGCGGTCAAGGGCTTCCGCATCCACCCGTCGGGCTTCTTCTACGACTTCAAGTCGGTCCGCAAGGACTGACCCAGAGGAGAGCTGCCATGCTGCGCATTTGCCATCAGGGGGCCGATCTGGTCATCGGCCACGACGACCTGCTCAAGTACACCGGACGCAAGAACATCATCGCGGCCGCACTGTCCTATCGGGTCCTCAAGTGGATGCTGCCGACCCTGTCACCCGACCGGCCGCCGGAACGCCGGCATTTGCTATTCCGGCTGGGATTTGCCGGTCCGGGCCTCATCGACTGCTTCGAGATGGCGACCCGCGCGCAGTCGGACGGGCGGCTTACGGTCGATCCGGATGGCGCCCCGCCCGAGGCGCCTCCGGCCCCGTCCGGGCGGTTCTATTTCGAGGGGTTCTATCGCGAACGCGGTTGCTCGGCGTTTCCGTTGGCGGGCTTCTTCCCGCCCGACTTCGTGCATCTGGTCTGCCTTTACCAGGAAGGCGGCGGCACGCGAAGCGAACAGGCCGCCTACCTGGCCATGAAGGAGGACGTCGCGGCCACCATCCTGATGGCGGCCGACAACGACTTGTTCAGCCGCTGGGTCTGGAAACGTGACCAACACCAACCCGATGTCGGGGCATGCGTCCCGGCCACAAGATGAAAGGAAGCGCCAAATGAAGAACCTGCTCAAGGTGATGGATCGTGAGGACGTGCTGCTCATCGAGTACGAGGACATGGTGAAATACCACGGCCGGATGAACATCGGTGGCGTGGCCCTGGCCTTCAAGGTGCTGGAGTACGCCTTTGCCAAACTGTCCCCCCGTACGCCGCCGCGCCGCGAGATGACCGAGATCTTCACCGCCTTTCCCGGCAGCGGGGTGATCGACGGCTTCGAGATGGTGACGCGCGCCGTCACCCAGGGACGGTTCCAGCTCGATGAAAACTTTGACGAGCCACGGGCATTGGCCGGCACCTCGGGTCGGTTCTATTTCCGGGTCACCTACGCCGGAACCCCGTTGGCGTTGGCTCCCAAGGCCGGGCTGGTTCCCGAGGCCTTCCTGGCAATGGGCCGCAAGATCAAGGCCGGCCAGGCGACGGTCGAGGACAAGGCGCACTTCCAGGAAATGAAGGAATCGCTAGCCGCTGCCCTCATGGGCCTGAAGGCCGAGGAGGTCTTCGACGAGTTGTAAGGCGGCGGCGGCTCAGGCCGTCACGGCGACCAGGGCTTCCATGAAGCGGTAGGGATTGGCCATCAGGCGGTCCTTCCACGCCCCCAGGCGTACCCGCTTCTGGATGAGGCCGCGCAGAGCCCCCAGGTTCTCGGTGCGGCCCACCGAATTGACACCGATCAGCCGGTCGCCGTCGAACTTGAGGTCCATGTAGCGGTAGCGGGCGGCATCGAGATGGATCGCCGCTTCGCCGCCCGCGACACCCTGCCACTGGCCGAACGACGAGGAGATGAGGCCCAGGGAGTCGAGCACGTTCATGCCCAGGCTGCCGCGATAGGCGACCGACCGCCCCGCCATGTTCAGCGCGGCGACGCGGCCGTGCTCGGTGGCGGTCGGCTGAATAGCGTGAACCGACCGGGTACGGGTTGAGAAGTCGAGGCCCTGGGCGACGTCGCCAGCCGCGAAGATGCCCTCGACGCTGGTCTTCAGGTATCCGTCGACGACGATGCCCTCCTCGACGGTGACCCCGGCGGCGGCGGCGAATTCGGAATTGGGCCTGACGCCGGAAGCCACCACCACCAGGTTGGCCTTCAACGCTTGACCGTCGGCCAGGACAACGGTCGGCCCATCCTCGATGGCGGCTACCCGCTGGCCGGTGAGGACGGAAACCCCGTGCTCGCGGCACCAGCGCATGATCAGATCGCCGGCCGTCTCGTCCATCATGCTGCGCACCATGCGCCCGGAACTGCCGGCCACCACGGTCAGCTTCATGCCGCGATGCGCGAGCGCCTGCATGATGATGCAGGCGACGAAACCGGCGCCGATCAGCACCACCTCGGCCCCAGCCGTGGCCCTGGCCGCGATCTGCCGGGCATCGTCGAGCGTCCAGCAGGAATACACCCCGGGAGTGTCGAGGCCCGGCGCCGGCAGCATGGCCGGGCGCGAGCCGGTGGCCAGCAGCAGGCGGTCATAGGCGAGGTCGACGCCGCCGGCCAGGCGGATGCGGCCGTCGGTGGCCGAGATCGCCTCGACCCGGTCGTTCAGATAGCGGATGCCGAGGCGGGCGTAGTGATCGCCCTCGTGGCGGAAATAGGTGCCCTGTTCGGCGATGTTGCCGGCCAGGTAGTAGGGAATGGCCATGCGGCAATAGGGCGGCCCGGCCTCGCCGCCGATGAGCGTGATGTCGGCCGTCGGCTCGACCTTGCGCAAGGTTTCCGCCGCCGTGACCCCTGCCGGCCCGCCGCCGACGATGACGTGCTTCATGGGTTCCTCCTACGGCGCCCGGCAGGGGGATCTGTCAGAGCGCCAGTCGTTGCAGCGTTTCGTTGGTCGGCACGCCGTCTGCCGTCCATCCCCGCAACGTGTAGTATTCCGGCAGCATCTTGCCCAGTTCGGCCACCATTCCCTTGGCCGGGCCGCTTTTCGCGGCGTCCTTGAGACAACGCTCAGGCAGCGTGTCGTCGGCCTTGGTCAAGCCGGCCTTCAGGTTGAAGGTGCGCTCCAGCGTCCATACCCGCTCGCCCACCTCGCGCATTTTCTCGGCCGTCCAGCCACCTTCGCAGGCGGCATCGAGTTGCGAGGCAAGATCGTCCAGCGTCCACACGTTGGTGGCGAAGAAGCAGATGCCGGACGAATCGATGGCCGCCACCTCGTCCTGGCTGGCCTTGACCACGTTGGCCTTATTGTCGGGGGTGATGCGCGCGAAATCGTCCGACCATGGCTTGGCCCGCATGTGACAGGCGCCGCGGTTCGAAGTGGCGTAAGCCAAGCCCATGCCCTGCATGCTGCGCGGGTCGTAGCCGGGGAACTCCTGGCCCTTGACCACCATGGCGAACTCGGGATGGCCGTACTTCTCGCAGAGCCGCTTGGCGCCCAGTCCGATATCCTTGCCAAAGCCCTCGCCGCGGGCGGTCAATTCGGCCAGCGCCACCAGCGCCTCCGCCGAGCCGAAGGGAAGGGCGAGGCCGCTGGTTTCCTTCCCGGTGATGGCGCCGGTTTCGTACAACTCCATGGCGGCGGCCACGGTGGTACCGAACGAGATGGGGTCCATCCCGTCCTCGTTGCAGAGATAGTTGGCGTAGGTGAGCGCCTCTAGGTCGGCGACGCCGGCCATCGGTCCGAAGGCGAAGGCCGCCTCGTACTCCAGTCCGCCCTGGGCGCCCAGATATTTCGGCTTGCCCTGCACCGAGAAATGGCTGGGGTCGATCTTCGACACCCGACCGCAGGCGATGGAGCAGGCGAAGCAGCCCTTGTTGCCGATGAGGTTGGCCTTGCCGTCGGAAAGCCGTACCCGCGTCATGGTGGCGACGTTGACCTTGTCCACGCCGTCGAACTGCACCTCGCGGCAGTTGCGGGTGGGCAGCGTGCCGTGGCGGTTGGCGGTGTCCATCATCGCCATGGTGCCGTGCCGGGTGAACGACTTGCGGACGGGCGATGGGTCGAGCTTGGCCCGCGCCGTGGCGACGGCCTGCATGAAGCCTTTGGGGTCGCGCACGCGCACGCCCTGGGTGCCGCGCACCGCCACAGCCTTCAGGTTCTTCGAGCCCATGACGGCGCCCACCCCGGAACGGCCGGCGGCGCGGTCCATGTCGTTCATCACGCAGGCGTACATGACACCCGACTCGCCGGCCCGGCCGATCGAAGCGATCTTCAGCATGGGATCGCCATGTTTCTCGCGGATGGCCGGCTCGACCTCCCACACCGTGCGGCCCCACAAATAGTCGGCGGCCAACAGTTCGGCCCGATCATCCTCGATGTGCAGGTAGACCGGCCGGGGCGCCTTACCCTCGAAGATGATCATGTCCCAGCCAGCCATCTTGAGCTCGGCCCCGAAATAGCCGCCCGAATTGGAATCGGCGATGGCGTTGGTCAGCGCCCCCTTGGTGACGACCGACCAGCGTCCACCGGTCGACACTGCGGTGCCGGTCAGGGGGCCGGTCGCGAAGATCATCTTGTTGTCGGGACTTAGGGGGTCGACCTTGGGGCTCACTTCCTCGGCCAGATACTTGCTGCCCAGGCCGCGCTGGCCCAGGTACCTCTGGGCCCACTCCATATTGAGCGGCTCGGCCGTGCAGGTTCCCTTGGTGAGGTCGACCCTAAGGATTTTTCCTTGCCAGGACATGAGGCATTCTCCCGATCTCAGGCGTGGGCCTGGGGGCCGGCGTCGGTCTTGCCGGCCCAACGGCGCATCTTGTCGTAACCCGTCCAGTCGGCGTCCACGTAGGTAATGGCCCCGGTTGGGCACATCGCCGCGCAGGCCGGCTCGCCACCGCAGAGATCGCATTTGATGACCTTGCCGGTGTCGTGGTTGTAGTTCACGGTGCCGAACGGGCAGGCGATGGTGCACACCTTGCACCCGACGCACAGATCGTCGGACACCACCTTGGCGCCGGTGGCCCGATCCACCGAGATGGCGTCGACCGGGCAGGCGCTCATGCACCACGCCTCGGCGCACTGGGTGCAGGTGTAGGGGACATAGCGTCCCTGGTCGTGGAATGTGAAAACCTTGATGCGCGACTTCGCCGGATTGAAAACCTCCTCGTTCTCGAACGAGCAGGCGAGTTCGCACAAGAGGCAACTGGTGCACTTGTCCGGGTCGATGTGGAGCGACTTCAGCATCGAAACTCTCCTCTGCCGGCTCTTACCTGTTTAGAACCATTCCGGCCGCTGGGCAAGCCGTTGGACGATGGCCAAACAGAAAGCGGCGGGTCCACGTCGGGGCCCGCCGCATCGATGCGGTTCAGAAAAGGGAAGGTGGGGTCAGGCTGCCGCCTTGAGGCCGAGGCGGGACCACACGTCGGTAAGCGCCGAAACCAAGTGGTCCATGTCGGCATCCGAGTGCAGCGGCGTCGGCGTCAGGCGCAGGCGTTCCGTGCCGCGCTCGACGGTCGGGAAGTTGATCGCCTGGACATAGATGTCGTGACGCTCCAGCAACTCCCGGCTGGCTTGTCGGCAGGCCACCGGCTCGCCGACAAAAAGCGGCACGATGTGACTAACCGACGGCATCACCGGGAAGCCAGCCTGGGTCAGGCGCCTTTTGAGGGTGGCGGCCCGCTCCTGGTGCCTCTCGCGCAGTTCGTTGTGCTTCTTGAGATGGCGGATGCTGGCCAGGGCGCCGGCCGCCACCGCCGGCGGCATCGAGGTCGAGAAGATGAAGCCGGAGCCGTAGGAACGGATGAAGTCGCACATCGCCACCGATCCGGCGATATAGCCGCCGACCACGCCGAAAGCCTTGGCCAACGTTCCCTGGATGATGGTGATGCGGCTCATCTGACCGTCGCGCTCGGCGACCCCGCCGCCGTGCCGGCCGTACATGCCGACCGCGTGGACCTCGTCCAGATAGGTCATGGCGCCATATTTCTCGGCAACGTCGACGATGTCGGCGATGGGGGCGATGTCGCCGTCCATCGAATAGACCGATTCGAAGGCCACCAGCTTCGGCATCTGGTGCGGCAACTCGGCGAGAATGCGCTCCAGATCCTTGACGTCGTTGTGTTTGAAGATCTTCTTGGCAGCCTTGGAGTGGCGGATGCCCTCGATCATCGAATTGTGGTTCTTAGAATCCGAAACGATGACGCACTCGGGGATCATCGTGCCCAGCGTGCGCAGCGTCGTTTCGTTGGCCATCCACCCGGAGCCGAACGCCAGGGCCGCCTCCTTGCCGTGCAGGTCGGCCAGCTCCTTTTCCAGCAGGACGTGATAGTGGTTAGTTCCCGAAATGTTACGGGTGCCGCCGGCTCCGGCGCCGCATCGGTCGATGGCCTCGTGCATGGCGGCCAGCGTTTCGGGATGCTGCCCCATGCCCATATAGTCGTTGGAGCACCAGACGGTGATTTCTTTCACGCTGCCGTCATCGGCATAGTAACTCGACCGCGGAAAAGCGCCGGCATGGCGCTCCAGGTCGGCAAAAATGCGGTACCGGCCTTCGGATTTCAATTCGTCGATCTTAGAAGCAAAAAACTGCTCATAATCCATTGCTTACTATCCTTCGGGAACGCCACCCGGAGAGTCTAACCCCGGGCGGCCCGCCGCGGCAAGGAAACCTGCCGGGCAATGGGCGGTTCTTTTTAGGTTACCGGGTCCAGGTTCTCAACACCCTCTCGTCCGTCAGCACTTCCAACACCCGGTGGTTGTTGGTGTCGGTCACCAGCAATCGACCCGGGCCGGCGGCGGTGACCCCGGCCGGCTCGCCGGCCGCCAACCGTACGTCGTCGACGCAATCGAACCCATTTTCCTCCACATCGCGGACTTGGCCATGATCCAGGTCAAGAACCCTGAGCTTGCCGTTATAGCTGTCGGCGACGATCACCTGGCCGTCGCACCACGTCAGGCCCAGGGGGTGCTGGAAGCGGGCCTCACCAAACGGGCCATTGGCGTCGCCGAACTCGAAGAGGCCGGCTCCTACCAACGTCTCGACCCTTGGCGTTCCGTCGAGCGACAGGCGGCGAACCGCCGATGTCTCGCTGTCGGCGAAATAGAGGATGCGGCCATCGCCGTTGCAAGCCAGGCCGCTGGGCTGGGCAAGGCGTGCCTCGAGCGCCGGGCCGTCTTCGATGTCTTCCGCGCTGGAGCCGGCCAGCGACCGCACGGTCTGGGTGACAAGGTCCAACTCCCCCAGTTGATGCGTGCCGCTGTTGGCGAAAAACAGGCGATCACCGACCAGTTCGAGGTCCCACACAGAGGCCAACTCGGCATCTGCCGCAGGTGTGCCGCCGTTTTTCAAGGCGCAGCCGCGCTTGCCGGTTCCGGCCAGCGTCACCGTGCGCCCGGTGGCAAGGTCGATACGGCGGATGGCGTGATTGCCGGTGTCGGCCACAAAAATGGCATCATGCCGGCAGATCAGCCCCTGCGGCGAGTCGAAGCGGCTGGTCTCGGCCTCGCAATCCATGAATCCGCGCCGCCCCGACCCGAAGCGACGAATCTCGCCGCCCTCGTCATCGAACAGCACGATCTGATGATGACCGCTATCGGCGACAGCCCACTGCCTGCTGCCGTCGGCCTGTGGAACCGGTTTGATTTTGCCGGGAAAACGGAGCGCGCCGCCCGTCTCCTCGACCGGGCGCAAGCAAAGCGGGGCAGGAGTGATCAGGCCCTGCTCCTTCCAGCCGCACAGCATGGCGCCGACGCCCGCCAGCAGCCGCTCGGCGTCGGGTTCGCCGGTCATATCGCCGAAGATGCGGCCGTCTGGACCGACGAACACCAGGGTCGGCCATGCCTTCACGCAGTAGGCCTCCCACAAGATCATGTCCGGATCGTGCACGACCGGATGATGGACGCCGCAGCGGGCGATGGCGTGGCGCAGGTTGTTGGGGTCCTGTTCGGCGGCAAACTTCGGCGAATGGACGCCGATGACAACGATCTCTCCAGGAAAACGCGCCTCCAGCCGCCGCAACGTGGGCACGACATGCAGGCAGTTGATGCAGCAGAAGGTCCAGAAATCGAGGATGACCAGCCGGCCGCGCAGGTCGGCCAGACCGAGAGGGCTCGCGACGTTGAACCATGTGAGCCCCGGCCGGTCGAGTTCCGGCGCGTGCGCCAAGCCATACATCCGCGTCAAAAACGAAATCCCCCGCAAGCTTCTTCGTTTGGCTGTCCCGGTGTCGTCGGGTGCGCCCTGGTGTGCCCTTCGCGGCCCCGGAATCATCCCGTCCCCGGGACTTTCTCTATGTGGGGGGGATGCGGCCGCTTTCCAGCGGTTTTTCAGGCGGAGGGGTTGTAAAACCAGGAGGATCAGCGGTCGCCCTGTGCATAACCGGGCGTTCGCCGTGAACCCCATGATCAGTCACGACAGCCGGGAAGACATCCAAAAGAATCTACAGCGTAAACCGCTCAGCAGCGGCCGTAGATATCGTCCAGGCGTTCGATGTCGTCCTCGCTAAGGTAGCCACCCGACTGCACCTCGATCATGCGCAGGATATCGGGACCGGGATTCTCCAGGCGATGCACGGCGCCAAGCGGGATGTACGTCGATTCATTCTCGCCGACCAGGAAGACGTCTTCGTCGCGCGTCACCTTGGCAATGCCGGAAACGACGATCCAGTGTTCGGCCCGGTGATTGTGCCGCTGGAGGCTGAGCGAGCCACCGGGTGTGACGGTGATCCGCTTGACCTGAAAGCGCTCGCCGCGGTCGACCACCTGATGGCGCCCCCACGGACGATATAGAGTCGTATGCACAAGGTGTTCGGATCGGCCGTTGGCCTCCAACGTCTCGACCAGTTGCTTGACGTCCTGGGCGTGGTCGCGCGACGCCACCAGAACGACGTCGTCGGTAACGACGACGACGACACCATCCAGGCCCAATACCGCCGTCAGGGGACCGTCTGTCCGGACATAGGAATTCTTAACGTTATTAATGAGAACATCGCCGTAACAGACGTTGTCATCGCCATTTTTGTTCCCGACATCCCACAGCGCTGACCACGACCCGACGTCGTTCCAACCCATCGTCACCGGAACCACGACTGCAGATTTGGCCCGTTCCATGACGGCATAATCGATGGAGATGCTCTCGCACGCCGCGAAGGCCACCTCGTCCAGCCTGACGAAATCGAGATCGGCCCGCCCGGCCTTGAGCGCGGCCCGGCAGCCCGCCGCCAAACCGGGTTTCAGACGCTCCAATTCGGCCAGGTAGGTGGCGGCCCGGAAGACGAACATGCCGCTGTTCCAGTCGTACCCGCCTTCGGCCAGATAGGCTTCGGCGGTCGCGCTGTCCGGCTTCTCGACGAAGCGCTCGACCTGGAAACATCCCTCGACCCCTTCGAATGGAACTCCCCGGCGGATGTAGCCGTAACCGGTTTCCGGCCCCTCGGCCGGAATGCCGAAGGTCACCAGGGCACCGCGCATGGCGGCGGCGGCGGCCGTTGCGGCGGCGGAGCGGAAGGCGGTGGCGTCGCGCACCACGTGGTCGGAAGGCAACACCAGCATGATCGCCTCGGGATCGTCGCACATCAAATCGATGGCGGCGGCGGCGACGGCCGGTGCCGTGTTGCGGCCCATTGGCTCGAGCAGGATGGCGCGGGGCTTGATGCCGATCTCGCGCAGCTGTTCGGCGACGATAAAGCGGTGTTCGTCGTTGCACACCACGGTCGGCGCCGCAAAGCCGACGCCGTCGACGCGCAGCGCCGTCTCCTGCAACATGCTCCGCTTGGTATCGAGGGCCAGCAATTGCTTGGGAAAGGACTGGCGCGACAGCGGCCACAGCCGGGTTCCGGCGCCACCCGACAGGATGATCGGATAAAGCCGGCCGGCCTCGAGAGTCGATTCCGTCATCACACGTTCCCCTGTTCCCTCGGCCAACCGCATATTGGATGCCTTCCGGGCCTGCGTCTAGCGTGCCGTCGCCTTGGGATCGAGCGCATCCTGCAGGCCGTCACCCAGAAAGTTCAGCGCGATGACCGTCAGGAAGATGAGAATGCCGGGATAGAAGGCGAGCGCCGGCGCCGACCAGATCAACTCCTGCGCGTTGGTGAGAAGGTTTCCCCAACTCGGCATTGGCGGCTGGATGCCGAGGCCGAGGAAGCTCAGCACCGATTCAAGCAGGATGACGTTGCCCGCCGAAAGGGTGGTGGCAACGATGATGGGCGAGGCCAGGTTGGGCAGGATATGGATGCCCATGATGCGCATCGGCCCGGCTCCCTGGGCAATGGCCGCCTGAACGAAATCGCGCTCGCGCAGGCCGAGCGCCGCGCCCCTGACCAGGCGCGCCACCGTGGTCCAGCCGACCACGGCAACGATGGCGACAATGCGATAGAGGCTGATCTGTTCCGAGGCCTCCAGCCATTCGGGCAGGCCGAGCTTGCCGAGATCGAGCGCCGCCAGCACAATGAGCAACGGCAGCAGCGGCAGCGCGATAATACCGTCGGTCAGGCGCATGAGAAGCGCGTCCAGGCGGCCGCCGAAATAGCCGGCAAGCAGGCCAATGAAGGTGCCGATCACCGCCGAGGCCAGCGCCGCCGTGATGCCGACCAAGAGCGACACCCGCCCGCCGTACAGCAGACGTACCAGGACGTCGCGGCCAAGTTCGTCGGTGCCCAGCGGGTGGGCGGCGGACGGGCCGGCGAAGCGGCCCATGAGGTCGACCGTTTCGCCATCGACGCCGAGCACCCAGGCGATCATCGGCGCCGCCGCCGCAAACAGGGCAAGAAGGACGAGGAGGGCGAGGCTCGCCGCCGCCAGCCGATGCCGCCGGAAACGTGCCATCGCCAACGCCAGGGGGCTCCGTCCGGGCAGGGGCGCCGTCATCGGTAGGAAATCCTCGGGTCCAGCCAGGCGTAGGCAAGATCGGCCAGCAGGTTGCCGGCCAGCGTCAGCAGAGTGGCGAACAGCAGCGCCACCAGCGCCAAGTTGAAATCATTGCCCATGATGGCGTCGAAGATCATCTTGCCCATGCCGGGATAGGCGAAAATGGTTTCGGTCACCAGCGCACCGGAAAACAGGAAGCCGAAATCGAGTGCCAGCACCGTAACCACCGGAATGAGGGCGTTGCGCAGGGCATGGCGGAACAGGACGCGGTTGCGCCCGACGCCCTTGGCCCGCGCCATGCGGATGTAATCCTGACGCAGCACCTCGATCATTGCGGAGCGGACATAGCGGGTGTGGCCGCCGACGCTGGCCAGCGTCAGGGTCGCCACCGGCAGGATCAGGTAGCGCAGGCGCTCCCACCAGCCGGCATCGCCGATTGCCCCGGTGCCGCCGGCCGGCAGCACGCCGAGCATCACGGCGAACACCATGATGAGCAGCAGGCCCAACCAGAACACCGGCACCGAAATGCCGGCGAAGGCCAGCAGGTTGACCGTGTAGTCGAGGCGCGAATAGGGGCGCGCCGCGGCCAGTATGCCGACCGGAAGCGCGATGAGGATGGACAGCACGAGCGTCGAGCCCAGCAGCCACAGCGTATTGACCAGCGCGGGGGCCAGAACCTCCGGCACCGGTCGGGCGTAGGCGCGCGAATACCCGAGATCGCCCGAAAGCGCCGCCTGGAGCCAATTGCCGTAGCGCTCGACGATCGGCTTGTCCAGGCCGTAGAGCGAGCGCAGGCGCGCCGCGTCCTCCGAGGTGACGTTGGGGTTGGAACTGATCATCAGATCGATGGGATCGCCCGGCATCAGACCCATCAGGCCATAGATGACGAACGACATGACGGCCAGGACGAGAAGCGATTGCCACAGGCGGTGGAGCAGGAAACGGGCCATCACCACCTCTCGTCCCTAAGGTGGCAGGCAGCCCGGTGGGTTTCGTCGCCAAGCGCCGGCTCCAGGCCCGGCAGGGTGTGGAAGCAGGGCGCCAACGTCACCCGGCAACGCGGGTTGAAGGGGCAACCGGCGGCGGTATCGATGGCGCTCGGCACCTCGCCCTGCAAGGTTTCCACCATGCCCGGCCGCCGCTTGCCGCGCCCGACCACCGGCACCGCCGCCAGCAGCGCCCGGGTGTAGGGATGGCGAGGATTGTCGAACAGCTTCTCTGTCGGCGCCTCCTCGACGACCCGGCCCAGATACATGACGGCGACGCGGTCGGCCACATGGCGAACGACCGCCAGGTCGTGGCTGATCAGCAGAAAGGCCATGCGGTGCTGGCGCTTGATGTCGGCCAGCAGATTGAGGATCTGGCCTCGGATGGAAACGTCGAGCGCGGAGACCGGCTCATCGGCGATGATCAGGCTGGGTTCCGGCGCCAGGGCACGTGCGATGGCGATACGCTGGCGCTGGCCGCCGCTGAACTGATGTGGATAGCCGTCGATATCGACCCCGGCCAGTCCGACCGCGGCGATCACCTCGACAACGCGCCGGCGCCGTGCCGCGGCGTCCCCGATGCCGTGGATGGCAAGCGGTTCAGCGACGATGGAGCCGATCGTCAGGCGGGGATTCAGCGACTCGTAAGGGTCTTGATAGACGATCTGGACCCGCCGGCGCATCGGTTTCAATGCCCTGCGGTCGAGGCCGGTGACATCCAGCCCCTCGAAGCGCACGGTGCCGGCGTCAGGCTTCGCCATCAGGGCAAGCAGGCGGGCCAGCGTGGTCTTGCCGCAGCCGCTCTCGCCGACCACGGCCAGGGTCTCGCCAGCCTCGATGCGAAGGTCAACGCCATTGACTGCCCGCAGTCGTCCCCTGCCGCGTCCGAACAGGGCGCGCGCGCCGACGGGGAAATCCTTGACGAGGCCGCTGGCCTCGATGAGCGGGATGCCGGTCATGGCGCCACCTTCAGGCAGGCCACCCACCGTCCGGCGCCGGCGCCATTGAGGGACGGCTCGCGGGTCCTGCACATGTTCTCGGCCATGGGGCAGCGATCCGAATAGCGGCAGCCGCGGGGCAGGGCGCAGGGGTCGGGCATGCCGCCCCGCATGGCCGGCGGACGGCCCAGGTGGCGGTCGACCCGGGGCAGGGCCTGCAACAGGCCGAGCGTATAGGGGTGCAGCGGGGCGCTGAACAGCGAAGTGGCCGGCGAGTGCTCGACGATGCGCCCGGCGTACATGACCATCACGTCGTCGGCGACCTCGGACACCACGCCCAGGTCGTGGCTGATGAATAGGATGGCGGTACCGAATTCCGCCTGCATCCCCAGCATGAGGTCGAGTATTTGGGCCTGCACGGTGACGTCGAGCGCGGTGGTCGGTTCGTCGGCGATCAACACGTCGGGACGGCAGATCATGGCCATGGCGATCATGACTCGCTGGCGCATGCCGCCGGAAAGCTGGTGTGGAAAGGCGTCGGCCCGTGCCTGGGGGTCGGCGATGCCGACACGACCCATCATGGCGACGGCGGTCTCAAGGGCCTGCCGGCGCGGCACCCCGCCGTGGACGCGCAGGACTTCGGCGATCTGGTCGCCGACCGTAAATACCGGATTCAGTGCCGTCATCGGCTCCTGGAAGATCATGGCAATGCGCCGGCCGCGCACGGCATCCCGCTCCGCCTCGGTCAGCGCCAGGAGGTCCCGGCCATCGAGCCGGACGGTCCCGCCGGCGATCTGCCCGGGCGGCGGCACCAAGCCGAGCAGAGCCAACGCGGTGAGGGATTTGCCGCAGCCGCTTTCGCCGACCAGGCCCAGGGTACGTCCCGGGGCCAGGTCGAAGGATACACCGTCGACGACACGCGCCACGCCGCGTTCGCTGGCGAACGTCACTTCCAGGTCGCGGACTTCAAGGACGGGCTGACGCGGCATCCGGGCGCGGCCCCCTATGGCTGGAACCATGACTTGCATGCCCCAGTCTGCCAGAGACGGCGGGAAAGTGACAGGATCGTTGCGTGCGGGAGGAACGGGCTTGTGAAGGAGGGCGGGCGGAGGCGCCTCGGAGGCTCCCCGCCTGCCCACGTCGAGCCCTACGCGGCCGTGAGACTCTCTTTGCTGCGGCGCCGACCTTCGGCATCGGCCGTCTTCAAGGCCCACAGGACCGTCTGCGGACTGATCTCGTGGGGTTCGTTGTGAATGGTCTCGCCCGGGGCACAGGCGGCCTCGGCAACCCGCATGAGGGCGTCGTCGGAAACGTCGGCCAAGCCGATGTCGGCAAGGGTGGTTGGCAAGTCGACCGCTTCGCAGAAGTCGTAGACCATCTCGACCAATTCCGGAGGTCGGCCGGTCAGGAAAAGCGACGCTAAAACCCCGATGGTCACCTTTTCGCCATGCCAGAACTTGTGGGTCTCCGGCAGCACGGTCAGGCCGTTGTGGATGGCGTGGCATGCCGCCAACCCGCCGCTTTCAAAGCCCAGGCCCGAAAGCAGCGTGTTGGCCTCGACCACCTTTTCAAGGGAGGGCGTTACCGCGCCTTGTTCGACCGCCCGCCGCGCCAACGGCCCATGTTCCATCAGGGTGTCGAAACAGAGCCTGGCCAGCGCGTAAGCAGTCATCGGGCCGAGCCGTCCGCTCATGTTGGCCGCCCGCGCCACGCGGCAGCTTTCGGCCTCGAACCAGGTCGACAAGGCATCGCCCATACCGGCCGACAGGAAGCGCGGCGGGGCCTTGGCGATAACCTCGGTATCAACGAGAACGACATCCGGGTTTCGGGGCAACAGCAGGTAGCGGGCGAACTCTCCCTCGGGCGTGTATATGACGGAGAGTGCGCTGCACGGCGCGTCGGTCGAGGCGAGGGTGGGCACAATGACGAGCGGCAGTCCGCCGGCGTGGGCAACGGCCTTGGCGGTATCGAGCGTCTTGCCGCCTCCTATCCCGACAACGACATCGGCCTGGCGGTCCGCGAGCAACTTCTTCAGGCGGTCGATTTCAGGATCGCAGCATTCTCCGGCGAACACCTCGTCGATGGTTTCGACCTTGCCGGACATGCCCTTGCCGATCGCGTCGGCAAGGGTTTGGGCGACGAAGGGGTCCATCAGCACGAGGGCTCGCCGGCCCAGCCGTGCAGCTTCCTCACCCAGGACGGAAAGGGCGCCCGCACCCTGGACGTATCGGCCTGGGAAGATAGCGGTTGTCAGCATGATGAACTCCTTATTTTGTTGATGGTGGCCGCGGACTGAACATGTCCGCCAACCATCGGTTCCTCCCAGCGGAGACCGAGACTTGCTACGCGGCTGCCGCGGGGTCTCGGTTCAACCCGGATGCCAGTTCTCCACCCACAGGGTCGTAGGGTACTGGTGGCCGGTCGGCTCCACGCCCTTCAGCCATCGGGGAAGGACGAAGGCGTCGGCGCGGAAGAAGAGGGGGATGGCCGGAAGTTCCTCGACGTAGATCTCCTGGAGGCGCCGCCACAGAGCCTTGCGCTTCTCGAAGTCCAGTTCGACCTCGATGCGGTCGATCAGGTCGTCCATCTCGGCGTCGCGAAAGCCGGGGTAGTTCTGGCCAGAGTAGCCGTTGGCCGGGCTGGGGATGTGGGCCGAATGGAGCGTGGTGCGCGGGACGTTTTCGGGCGAACTCATCCACGCGTACATGGCCATGCCCGGGAATTGTCGCTGGGTCACGCTCTGGCCGAACATGACCCGAGCCGGCTGGTTGCGGATACGCACATCGATGCCAACTTGGCGCCACTGGCTTTGCAGCACCTGTTGGACCAGTTCGCGCGTGCGGTTGCCGGCCGTGGTGATGATTTCCAGCGTCAGTGGCTCACCCTTGGCGTTGCTGCGTATCCCATTGCGGGTACGATCCCACCCAGCCTCGGCCAGCAGTTGGACGGCCCGCTTGGGATCGTAGGGGTAACGGGGGACGTCGTCTGCATAGACCTCGTCGAGCGGGTTCACGCTGGTATGGGCCACCGGCTGGCGGCCGGCAAAAAGCTGTTTGCTGATCGCCTCGCGGTCGAGCGCATGGATCAGGGCGTGGCGCACCCGCTTGTCGGCCAGGATCGGGTTGTCGAGGTTGAGGTCGACGTGTTCATAGACGAGGCTCGGCTTGTAAAGGAAGGCGAAGCGTCCGCCCTGGCGCTTCTCCAGGGCCAACGCCTGGTCGAGGGTAAGACCGAGTTCGCCGGCGATCATGTCGATGGACCCCGACAGTAGGTTGGCCTCAAGCGCAGCGGTATTCTCGATCACCCTGGCTACGATGCGCCGGAAGTGGGGCTTCGGCCCCCACCAGCGGGGATTGGGCTCCAGCACCACATGGCTGCCGGCCTTCACCTCGGCGATCACGTAGGGACCTAAATAGAGCCCTTCGTTCAGGGTATCGGTGTCGAACGCCGTACGGTGCCGGTATTCGGCGGGGTTGGCGAACGGCGCCTTTTCGACGTGGGCCGGCAGCAGATCGAAGTCGTTGATGGCGGCATAGTCGAAGCTGAGCTTGTCGAAGTGCAGCGTGAAGGTCTTGTCGTCGGCGGCATCAACCTTATAGAGGCTGCGGTAAAGCTCGATGTTGGTGAGCCCGCTCTTCGGATTGCGCCCGACTTCCCAGGTAAACAGCACGTCCTTGGTCGTCACCGGCACGCCGTCGCCCCAGAAGGCATCCGGCCGGATGGTGTAGGTGACGGCGATGCCCCGCTTGCCGTCGGGGGTGCGTTCCGGCTTGGCCAGGCCGTTCTCGATGGCGGGCAGCTCGGTGCACAGCAGACACACCAGCTTCCAATGGGCATCGAAGGTGGTGAACGGGCGGCGCGTCATGGCGAGCACGTAGCTCTTGGCCGCCATGGCATCGATGCTGGGATGGAAGGTCGAGGGAAACTGCGTGATGCCGATGACCAGGTCGTCCTTGGCCGCCTGGGCTGCCCCGGCCAGCCCCAAGATCAGGCAGGCGACCACCGCCGATAGTCCGAACCGCGCAGTCATCCGCCGTCTCCCACGTCCTTGCTTGTCTCGATCCCGGTCCCTTCTAGAATAGCAGACCCTTGGGGAAGGGAACGTTGAAGATTGTCCCGAAGATCAGATAGAAGGCGGCGCAGACGAGGGCGGCGGTCAGCACAATGCGCGACAATTGGCGCCGGCGCTTGTCGGGAGCCGCCAGGACCCACCCCAGGGTCAGCATCGCCCCGAAGGTGGTGACGAAAAATCCGGCCAGCGGAATCAAGAGGACATAGGCCACCGCGACGATCATGGCGGCCGGAGCATGGCCACGCTCCGACTCCGCTGCGGGCCGTGCGATGGCTGCCGGGCCACGTAGTCTATTTCTGGCCGCCCGTACCAGAAAACCCAGCGACACAATGGAAATCAGTGCAGCGGAAACCCCGGGAACCACGGCTGTCTGGAGTTCGATGTCGGCCAACTGGTGCCAGACGACGACGGCGATGACCAGTCCCGGCACTCCCAGCCAGACATCGGCGGCCACACGGCCTGGGCCGTCCGACGGCGCCGTCTCGGCGGTGGGCTTGGCCGGGGGAGCAACGTCTCTGCCCCGCCACCGGTTCCAGCCCTTGACGATGAGCGGCCACCCCAGCGAGATCGCCGTCATGGCAATCAGTACCAGGGAAAGCGGCCGGGTGAACAGCAGGTCCAGCAATCCCCCGGTGGCCCTGGACAACATCATCGATTCGACGAGGCCGCGCTCCATGATCGGTCCCAGGATCACCCCCAGGGCGATGGGGGCGGCGGCCAGCCCCACCTTGAGACCGCCATAGGCGACGAGGCCCAGGGTCATCATCATGCCGACGTCGAACGAACTGTTTCGCCCGGCGAAGGCGCCGACCACCGAAAGGGCCAGTATCACCGGCATCAGCAAGTTGGTAGGCAAATTCAATAAACGGGCGTAGACGCGAGAGGCCGAAATGCCGATGGCGAACATGATGAGATTGGCGAGAAAGAGCGAAAAGATGAAGGTGTAGGTGACCACGGCGCCTTGCCCGGTGAACAATTCGGCCCCTGGCCTAAGCCCGTGCAGCAGCAGCGCGCCATACAGCACCGCAGCCTGCGGCGCGCCGGGAATGCCCAGCGTCAGCAGCGGCACCAACGATCCCTCGACAGCCGCGTTATTGGCGGTTTCCGAAGCGATGACGCCCTCTATGTTGCCCTTGCCGAACGAGTCCTTGTCGCGGGCCGCGCGCACCGTCTCCTGATAGGATAACAGGCCGGCGACGTTGCCGCCGGCGCCCGGAATGATCCCGACGACGACACCAATGACCGACGAACGGATAAGGTTCCCCCAGCAACGGAGAACGACGAAAAATGTACGGAGCGTCCGCCCGCGCTCCGGTTTGAAGAGGAGGAGTCCCTCCTGTCGTCTGGCCTCTTCGGCCATAATCAGCACCTGCGGCACGCAGAAGAGACCAATCAGGGCAACGATCACCTCGACTCCGCCCAACAGGTTGGTGGTGTCGAAGGTAAGGCGTGCTTCGCCGGTGCTGGGCGACAGCCCGACGGTGCTGAGCAGTACGCCGAACAACCCGCCCAACAGCCCCTTGTAGATGTTGCGGGCTGACAGGCTGGCAATAATGGTGAGGCCGAGAACGCCTAGCCAAAAATACTCCGGCGGCCCGAACTTGAGGGAAACGACGGCGAGTGCCGGCGCGAAGAACAGCAACACGACGGTGCCCAACAGACCACCGACGCCCGAACCCGTCGCCGCCGCGCACAAGGCCTCCTCGGCCCGGCCCTGGGTGGCCATCGGATAGCCGTCGAAGGTGGTGGCGATGGCCGCCGGGGCGCCCGGCGTATTGATCAGGATGGCCGAGATGGATCCGCCGTACATGGCCCCGACGTAGATTCCGCCAAGGATGATCAGGGCCGCTTCCGGCGACAGCGGATAGGTGAAGGGAACCATCAGCGCGATGGCCATGGTACCGGTGAGGCCGGGCAGGGCGCCGACCAGAATGCCGCCGGCGACCGCCGCCGTCAGCCCCAGGAGATTACCCAACGCGAAGACGTTCGCGACCGCAGGGCCCAGCCATTCCATGGCGCAACCTCAATGGTAGAGGGGAAGAAACGGGGGAACGCGGGCGGCACCCGGTACCGCCCGCTTGCCGCCACCTTAGTTGAGGAACCCTCCGTCCTTGAGGACCTTCAGGTACTGCAGTTTGCGCGCCTGGATGATCTTGGCGTATTCCTCGGGGCCGTGGTTCACCAAGTGGAAGCCCAGTTTTTCCATGCCGTCGATGAATTCCTTCTTGCCGGCGGCATAGCGGATGGCATCGGCCAGCATATCGATCCTTTCCTTGGGCGTGCCGGCCGGTACCGTAACTCCCCGGTCGATGCCGCCCACCAGGTCAAACCCCAACTCTTTGAAGGTCGGTGCGTCGGGGAAATCGGGTAGCCGCTCGTCGGTCGCGATGGCCAGAACCCGGAACTCGTCGCGCTTGTCGGCGAAGATGAAGGTGCCGCCGTAGATCGCCATGACATGGCTGCCAAGCAGGGCTGCCGTCTGCGGGGCCGCACCATTGAAGCTGACATAGCTGACGTCGACGCCGGCCATCTGCACGAATTGCAGAAAGCCCAGATGGTTGCCGGTGAACTTGCCGACGCCGCCCATCGACAGCTTGGCCGGGTTGGCCTTGGCGAAATCGATCAGGTCCTGGAGCGTCTTGAAGCGGTCGTCGTCCTTGCGTACGGCGATGCCACCCGGCGATTCGGCGTACATGTAGACGGGGGCGAGGTCTTCGGTCTTGTACTTCACGCCCTTGGTCATCAGCGGCTGGATGACGACGTGTGGCAGGTTGGTCACCGCCATCATATGGCCATCTGGCTTTTCCTGGGCCAGCATGGTCCAACCAACCGCACCGCCACCGCCCGGCCGGTGCTGGGCAACGATGTCGACGCCAAGCTTTTCCTTCAACCCGGGACGCAACAGGATGACTGCGGTGTCGGATTGTCCGCCCGGATCGAAAGGAATCAAGAACTGAATCGGCTTCTCCGGAAACTTCTCGGCGCCAATGGCTGGAGGAACGGCAACGGAAATGGCCACGATGGCGGTGGCCGCAACCAGTGATCGAATACCGACATTGTGCAGGTTAAGGGTTTTCATTGCATCTCCCCGGAAGCTGTTCGTTGTTGGCAGTGCGTTGTTTATTGTTATTTCTTTCAAGAACTTCACCCTAGCAGCAGCATTGTTCGGTTTCAATGCGATATGGGGCTGTCGCAGGCTTCGTCCGGGCTGGCCTCGGCCAACAAAAAAGGCCGGCCCTGCGAAGGGCCGGCCAGCGTCAGTCAGAGTGGGGGAGGAATGAAGGGTTACCGGCTTTGGACCGGGAAACCGCTCTTGCGGTCAAACTCCATGTGTTGGACCAGCGATCCGTCCTTGGTGACGATGTCGGCGGAGATGAGGGCACCCACCTCCTTGACGTCGCCGACTTTGAGGTTGGGGTTGTTCCACATGGCCAAATGGCGCTCCATCAGGCCCTTGACCTCGGCGACCGACAGTTCGCCGTCGGCCAACAGGCCCGCCCGCATGCTTGGTCCAAAGCCGCGGCCATCGAAACCGGCCTGCCGGCCCGGCCCAAAGCCGTGGCTCCAACCGCCGCGACCGCCGCGCATGCCGGGACCGTAACTGCCACGGCCGGGAGCGTTGGCAACGCTCGCATCGACCTTGCGGGGGAATTCCATGGTACGGACCAGGGCGCCTTCGGCGGTGACGATCTCGGCCGTGAGCGTGGCATCGTCCTTCTCCTTGACGGTGCCGACCTTGAGGTTCTCGAACCCCGGCCGGTCGTGGCGGGCTTCGAGGAAGGACTTGACCTCCTCGACGGTCAGCGTGCCGTCATGGTTGGCGTCGGCCCAGTAGGCGCCGCGGACGCCCGGACCCATGGCTTGGTGCCAACCGGCGCCGCGGCCGGGTCCCATGCCCATGCCGGGTCCCATGCCCATGCCGGGGCCGTAAAATCCGTAAGGCGGGGGAGGGGTGTCGTCGGAAGCCGCATAGGCGGCACCCGCCAAGCCGAGAGCGACCGGCAGAGCGACAAGGGCGGCAAAACGAAGCGGAAAGCGTTTCATGGTGTTCTCCATTGGCAGCGGTGGTCTCGATTGGCCCCATTAGACGGCCGCTCTGTAACCGGCGGATGTCCCAACACCGGGTTTTTTGTAACCGAACATTTCAGGAGGCCAGGGCGATACAGTCGGTAACGGATTTTCCATCACAGCCGACGCGCCCGAGGCTATAGTCGCCGCCATGGAAAGTTCGCCGCATATCCTTGTCGTCGACGACGATCGCGAGATCCGCGACCTTCTGGGCCGCTTTCTCGGCAAGCACGGCTACCGGGTGACCACCGCCGCGGATGGCCGCGAAATGGCCAAGGTGCTGACCGATTGGTCAATCGACCTGATCGTGCTGGACCTGATGTTGCCGGGCGAAGACGGTTTGACACTCTGCCGCAACCTGCGGTCTTCGTCCACGGTGCCGGTGATCATGCTGACCGCCATGGGCGAAGAGACCGACCGCATCATCGGACTCGAAATGGGGGCCGACGACTACCTGCCGAAACCGTTCAACCCGCGCGAATTGCTGGCCCGGATCAAAGCGGTGCTGCGCCGGGCCGACGCCCAGCCCGGCCGCCGCGCAGCGCGGACCATGGCGGACGGCGAAGGCGAGACTGTCGTCGCCTTTTCTGGCTGGAATTTCAATCTGGATTCCCGCGAGTTGACCTCGCCCGACGGCGTGCGCGTCGAACTAAGCGGCGGCGAGTACGAACTTCTCGCCGCTTTCGTGTCGCGGCCGCAACGGGTGCTCAGCCGCGATCAGTTGCTTGACCTGGCGCGCGGCCGCGATTCCCAGCCGTTCGACCGGGCTATCGACGTCCAGGTCAGCCGATTGCGCCGCAAGATCGAGGCCGACCCCGCCAATCCGCAGATGATCAAGACGGTGCGCGGCGGTGGGTACGTCTTCACCGCGGCGGTGGAATCTCGATGAAGTACGGCTGGCCCTCCAGCATCGTCGGGCGCACGGTCATCGTCCTGCTGCTCGGTCTCATCATTTCCAATTTCGCGGGATTCGCCTTCTATTGGACCGAGCGATCGCGGACGCTGTCGTCCTCGATGGCTGCCCAGGTGGCCGAGCGCATCACCTCGTTCGCCCAGATTGTCGAGGAATTGCCGGTTGAGGAGCGCCGCCCCTTCGTCCGCGAAATCCGCCGCACCCCAGGCTTGCGCATCACCTGGACCCGCAACGCCCCCCAGGCCACGGGAAGGACCAGCAATCCCTGGGCGCTCAGCGTGCGCGACGCCGTCGTGCAGGAACTGGGAAAGGGCGGCGAGGCGCGGGTGCGGGTGTCGACTGCCGACCCGGCCGCTCCTCCCGAAATCGACGAGGGTGACGACCGGCCCGACCGCGACTTCCGAGGCAACCGGTGGCGGAGCGTAAGCCGATTTGGCCACGGCTTCGGTCATGGCTTCGGCCCGCGGCCGGGGTCGGTGTTCGACGGCTCGGCCGGACCCGAGGACTTCATGGTCCTGTCGCTGGCCCTTTCCGACGGAAGCTGGCTCAACTTCCATGCCCCGACGCTGCCGTTGCTCCCGTTCTGGTCGTCCAGCATCCTGCTGCCGATGCTGGCGGCGACGCTCGCCGTCATCGCCATCTCGGTATGGGCGGTATGGCGGGCCACCGCGCCGCTCGCCTTTTTCACCCGCGCCGCCGAACGGCTGGGCCGCGACGTCAACGCGCCGCCGCTCGTCGAGCGGGGGCCGCGCGAGGTGCACCGTGCGGCCCGCGCCTTCAACGAGATGCAGACGCGGCTGCGCAGCTTCATCGAAGACCGCACGCGCATGCTGGCAGCCATTTCGCACGACCTGCGCACGCCCATCACCCGCATGCGGCTGCGCGCAGAGTTCGTCGAGGACGACGAACAGCGCCGCAAGATGTTGGCCGATTTGACGGAGATGGAGGCAATGATCGCCGCCACGCTGTCCTTCGCCCGCGAGGACGCGGCCGGCGAAGCCCAGGTGCCGCTCGACCTTGCCGATCTTTTGCAGAGCCTGTGCGATGCCGCCGTCGATGCCGGCCATGCGGCCAGCTATGCCGGCGAACGGCGATTTTCCTTCAACGGGGCGCCGACCGGCCTCAAGCGCACCTTCAGCAACCTCATCGACAACGCCATCAAATACGGCGGTACGGCCCGTGTGAGCTTGCAACCGGCCAGCGAAAAGGTGGTCGTCACCGTCGAGGACGACGGGCCGGGCATTCCGCCGAACGAACTGGAAAAAGTGTTCACCGCCTTCTACCGGGTCGAAGGCTCGCGTAGCCGTGAAACTGGCGGCGTCGGCCTGGGGCTGGCCGTGGTGCGCACCATCGTGCGCGCCCACGGCGGCGAGGTGACGCTGGAAAACCGCGAAGAGGGCGGCCTCAGGGCGGTGGTGACGCTGCCGCGCGGCTGAACCTTAAGCCGCCGCGCCGCGGCCGCCGCGCGCCGCCGACCAGCCGATGGGATCGGCCAGGAACTCGCGCACCCCGGCGATGGCTTCCGGCGGGAAATCGCCGCCTGCCTCGGCCTCGGCCAGCACGTCCTGCCAAGTGGCCAGATAGTGAAGGCGCACGCCCTCCTTGGCGAGGTCGGCCTCGACGCCGGCGAAAACCCCGTAGAAGAAGACGACGAAAGCGTCGCTGACGGCGGCACCGGCGGTGCGGAGCGCATTGACGAAGGCCAGCTTGCTGGCGCCGTCGGTGGCCAGGTCTTCGACCAGCAGGACGCGGCGGCCGTCCTTGATGTCGCCCTCGATCTGGGCGTCGCGGCCGAAGCCCTTCGGCTTTTTGCGCACGTACAGCATGGGCAGCGACACCGACTCGGCAATCCAGGCCGCGTAGGGGATGCCGGCCGTCTCGCCGCCGGCCACCATGTCGACCGAGGACCAGCCCATCGCTTCGCCCAGTTTGTCCACCGCCATGGCGACGATGCGCCGCCTCTCCTCGGTAAACGAGATGACCTTGCGGCAATCGATGTAGACCGGGCTCATCCAGCCGGAGGTCAGCTTGTAGGGTTCGGCCGGCCGGAAGTTGACGGCCTTGATATCGAGCAGGATACGGGCGGTCGGGCGGCCGAAACGGGCAGCGGAAGCGGGAGAAGGCATCGGTCCTCCGGGATCGGTGGGCTGACGGCGTCAATCCGCCGTCGCCGCTTTTTAGTGGGAAGACCGGCGGGAGGCAATCCCCGGCGGCATGGCAGCGAAGGTTGGCCGTTCAGGCTCGCACCACCAGCACCGAACGGGTGGAATGACGGACCACGCGGGCGGCGTTGGGACCCAGCAGATAGTCGCGCATGGCCGGGCGATGCGAGGCCATGATGATGAGGTCGGCATTGACGGCGTCGGCCGCATCCAGGATGCAGGTGTAGATGGTGCCGTGCGCCACGTGCCGCTTGACCGGAAAACCGGCCGGAATGCGCTTGTTGACGAAGTCGGCCAGATCCTCCTTCGCCGCCTTGACCAGACGGGCACCGGCATCGTCGGCGAAATAGAGATTGACCACCCCCATCGGCAGCTCGGGCACCACGGTCAGCACGTGAAGCTCGGCGCCGAACGCCTGGCAGTGCTGCAAGGCTGCCGGCAGGGCCTTCTGCCACGAGGCATCGTCGTTGAGGTCGACGCTGAAGAGAATCTTCTTGTACATGAGCGCCTCTGGCTTTCGCCTATTTGTAGCCTTTCAGTTGATCGATGTATTCGGGCAGGAACAACGAAATTTCGGGCACGTAGGTGATGATGATCAGAAAGACCAGGAGAACGGTGAGCCACGGGAAGGCTGCCTTGATCACCCACAGGATGGTCTGCCCGGTGATGCCGGCGGTGACGAACAGGTTGAGCCCGACCGGCGGCGTGATCATGCCGATTTCCATGTTCACCACCATGATGATGCCGAGGTGGATGGGGTCGATCCCAAGCTGGACGGCGATTGGAAAGAGGATCGGCGCCATGATCAGCAGGATGGCCGACGGCTCCATGAAGTTGCCGGCGACCAGCAGCAGGATGTTGACGACGACGAGGAATCCCCATGCCGGCAGCCCCCAATCGGTGATGACGGCGGCGATGGCGTGCGGGATGCGCTCGGTCGTCAGCACGTGGGCAAAGAGCATGGCGTTGGCGATAATGAACAGCAGCATGATGCTGACCTTGGCGCCATCCATCACCACGCGCCGAACCTCGGGGTCCGTGACCGAGCGCGGCACGGCCCACGCCATCTCGAGCAGATTGCGCGCGAAGACCCGGAACATGGGCTCGTCGGCTTGTCGCCAAGGAATGCCCTTGAGCGGTCCGATATCGCGGTACCCCATAACCGCGACGCAATAGGCGTAGACGGCGGAAATGGCGGCCGCTTCGGTCGGGCTTGCGACACCGCCATAGATCGAGCCCAGCACGATGACGATCAGCAGAACACCGCCCGACGCGCTGAATCCGGAAGCGAAGACCTCGCCAAATCCCGCCCATTCTTGCGCCGGCAGCTTCTTGATGACGGCCGCGACGTAGATAGCAATCATCAGCATGAAACCCAGCATGACCCCTGGGATGAATCCGGCCATGAACATGCGCGCGGCCGATACTTCGGTGGCCGCGGCATAGACCAGCATGACGATGGACGGCGGAATCAGGATGCCCAGCGTTCCGGCGTTGCAGATGACGCCGGCGGCGAAGCTTTGGGGGTAGCCGGTCTTGACCATGCCGACGATGGCGATCGAACCGATGGCCGCAACCGTTGCCGGCGACGAGCCGGATACGGCGGCGAACAGCATGCAGGCGAGCACCGAAGCCATGGCGAAGCCACCCCGGATGTGGCCGACGATGGCAATGGCGAACCGAATCAGCCTGCGTGCCACACCACCGGTCGACAGGAAGGCCGACGACAGGATGAAGAACGGAATGGCCAGCAGCGTGTAGTGTACCGACACGGCTTCCATCAGCTTGAGCGCGATGGAGGCAAGCGAATCATTGGAAAAGAACAGGATCGTCACGACGCTCGACAATCCAAGCGCGATGGCCACCGGCATGCCCAGGATCATGCAGGCGAACAGCAGGATGAAGAGGATGGCGGTGGTCATGGCTTCCACCTTTCGGCCATGCCGTCTTTCTCCACGGTTTCCTTCAATGCGTCAGCTTCCTTCAATGCGTCGGCCACTTCGTCGGCCAGCCGGAAGCCGCTTGCCTGGCCGATGGCGAACGACCACAGAAGTTGCGAGAGGCGAAAGGCGAGAAGGACGAACCCGATCAGCAGGAACGAATGGGCTATCCATCGGGGAACCGGGACGTCCTGGAGGTGGATGCCGATGCTGTACATCTTGCTCAGGTAGATCCAGGATCCATAGATGAAGATCCCGCAATAAGTGAGGGCGAGAACGGTGGCGACCATGCTGACCCACCGGCGGGGGCCGGTGGGGATCAGGCGCACCACCGCATCGACGCCGATATGGCAACCGACCTTGATCCCGTAGGAAGCACCCAGAAGCACCATCCACGCCGAGGTGAGCAGCGTCACCTCCTGAATCCATCCGTGTCCCGTATTGAAGACGAACCTGAGCACGACCTCGTAGAAGACCAGCAAGGTCATGCCGACCAGGAGGAGGGAGATCACTCCCTCCTCCAGCCGGTCGACGATGCGTTTCAGCATCGGCTTATTGATCCTTCGGGGATTGAAACGACGTTCAGCTTCCGGTATTCGCGGCTGCCGCGGCCTCGATCAGTTCCTTGCCGATGTCCTTCTCGAACTTCTTCCACACCGGCTTCATGGCCTCGACCCACTGGGCGCGCTCGGCGTCCGTCAACTGAATGATCTGGGTGCGTCCCGAGTCGGCGACCTTTTTCCGGTCGCCCAGTTCCTTCTCCATGGCCACGTTGTTGCCATGGGCGATGGATTCATCGAGCGCCTTCTTGACCTCGCCGCGGATGTCCGCCGGCAGGCCGTTCCAGAAGGATGCGCTGGTCACCACCATGTAATCGATCAGGCCGTGGTTCGATTCGGTGATGTAGCTTTGCACCTCATGGAACTTCTGCGAATAGATGTTGGACCAGGTGTTCTCCTGGCCGTCGACGGCACGGGTCTGCAACAGAGTGAAGACCTCGGAGAACGCCTTTTTCAGCGGAACCGCCCCGACCGCCTCGAACTGAGCGGCCAGAACGTCGGACTGCTGAATCCGGAACTTCTGTCCCTTGGCGTCGGCGGGGGTCTTGAGCGGCTTGTTGGCGGAAAGCTGTTTCAAGCCGTTGTGGAGATAGCCGAGGCCGATCAGCCCCTTCTTTTCCATCGACATGAGCAGCTTCTGACCGGCCGGGCTCTGCTGGAAGCGATCGGCTGCCGCCATATCCTTGAACAGGAACGGCAGGTCGAACACGGGAAGCTGGCTGGTGTACTTGTCGAACTTGGAGAGCGATGGCGCGGCCAGTTGGACGTCGCCCAGCAGCATGGCCGACAGCACCGCGTCGTCGTCGAACAACTGCGTGTTCGGGAACACCTCAACCTTCACTTTTCCGGGCAGGCGTTGTTCGACGAGTTCCTTGAACTTGTTGGCCATCTGGCCTTTGGGCGTGTTCTCGGCAACGACGTGCGAGAACTTGATGACGAGCGGACCCGCTGCCTCGGTCACGGGCGACGTCAACATGAAGGCCGCCGCGGCGATCGATGCGGTCGTAATGGTGAGGAAACGCATGATAATAGTCTCCCTGATTTCCCAGTTGCCAAGCCGCTCTCGCGGCTTGCGTGTCAGCCTCGACCTTCTCGGACGCTCACCATTTTTGACGGTTTTTGGCGTCTCTTGGGTTTTTTAGGTTTGGCAATACCCACCAAATTTATAACAGAAATAAATGATGGTTGCATATGATCAACCTAAAGGACCCTCGTTTTGACGACGATACCCGGATTCGGATTTGCTTTTCGGGCTGACGCGGCACCTTGCCGGAAGGCGGCGATCAGGCTTGACCCGACTGGCGCCTACCCGTTTACTCGGCGCCATGAGCATCCCCCGCAAGCTTCCGCCCGATCCTTCCGTCTGGGCCCTTCTCGACGACCGCGCAGGCAACCGTAGCCAGGTTCTCGGAGTGGCGGAGGCCCTGGGGCTGCGCTTCCAGATCCAGGAGCTGGCCTACACGCCGGCGGCGGCACTGCCCAATTTCTTCGTCGGCGCGTCATTCGCCGGTCTGACCGCCAGCAGCCGCGTCAACCTGGTGGCGCCGTGGCCGGACCTGGTTATCGCCGCCGGACGGCGCACGGCGCCGGTCGCCCGCAGGATCAAGAAGGACAACGCCGGCCGGACGGGGCTGGTGCAGATCATGTATCCGGGCGATGCCGGCATCGACGAGTTCGACCTCATTGCCACACCCCGTCACGATTCCATCGGCCCGCGGCCCAACCTTATCGAAGTCACCGGCGCGCCTCACCGCGTCACCCCAGCCAAGCTGGCCGAGGCCGCCCGGCAATGGCACGGCCGCTTTGATCATCTGCCGCACCCGTGGATCGCCGTCATTGTCGGCGGCTCGTCGAAGCGCCGGACGTTTACCGCCGAAATGGCCCGCGAGATGGGCCGCACGGTATCGGCCATGGCAATGCGGGCCGGGGGCTCACTTTTGATTACCACCAGCCGGCGCACCGGCGAGGCCGAAGATCCGCTCCTCGACGAGATCAAGGCGCCGCAATTCGCTTTCCGTTGGGGCGATGTAGGCGACAACCCGTATTTCGGCTTCCTGGCGCTGGCCGACGCCGTGGTGGTGACCGGCGATTCCGCCTCCATGGCCTCCGAGGCTTGCGCCACCCAGGGATCGGTCTACATCTATGCGCCCAAGGCATTGACGCCGCTAAAGCTGGCCAAGCTGCACGCCGAGCTTTTCGAGGGAGGTTACGCCCGGCCGTTGGCAGGCACTCTGGAGACCTGGACGCACCCACCGCTCAACACCGCCATCGACATTGCCCAGGAGATCCGCCGCCGTTTCGGGGCTTAGACGCACGACAGGAGACCCCATGGCCCGCCAAACCATCGTCTTTGATGATCGACTGTTCGACTACATCCGTTCGGTGTCGTTGCGTCAGCCCGACGTCCTCGCTCGCCTGCGCGACGAAACCCAGCGTTTTCCTCAGGCCAACATGTTGCTGACCCCGGAGCAGGGACAATTCCTTGGCCTCCTGGTGGAGATGATGGACGCTCGCCGGATCATCGAGATCGGCACCTTCACCGGCTACAGCGCCTTGTGGATGGCTCTGGCGCTGCCCGAAGACGGCCGGCTCATCTGCTGCGATATCGACGAAAAATCGACCGCGGTGGCCCGTCGCTTCTGGGCCGAGGCTGGGGTCGCCGGCAAGATCGATCTACGGATGGCGCTGGCCCTGGATACCCTTGAATCTCTTATCACCGCCGGCGGCGGCACGTCCGCCTTCGATCTGGTCTTCATCGACGCCGATAAGTCCAATTACCTCGCCTACTACGAAAAGGCGCTGGTTCTGCTAAGGCCGGGCGGCCTGATCGCCATCGACAACGTGTTGTGGGGCGGCGAGGTCGCCGACCCGACGATCAGGGATGATAAAACCGTGGCGGTTCTGCGCGATTTCAACGCCCGCCTTCACGCCGATTCCCGGGTCAGCCTGAGCTTGGTCCCGATAGGAGATGGCCTCACGCTGGCCCGCAAGCGCGCCTGACGGCAAGAAAGGAAAACGCCCATGCCTTACACCACTTCGCTGCTTTTGCGCGGCCGTTACGTCATCACCGATGCCGCTAAGGAGGGCTGCGGCCTCATCGAGGACGGGGGGGTGCTGATTACCGGCCAGCGCATCGCCGAAACCGGCCCGTTCGACGAACTCGCGGGGCGGCATCCGCAGGCCCGGGTCGTCGGTGACGGCTCGCACCTCGTGATGCCCGGCCTGATCGACGCCCACAGCCATGGCCACGGGCTCAGCCGCATTCAGGCCGGGGTGTTCTTCGACTACCTGGAAAACATGATCCTCGACTGGCCGTGGCGGGTCGCCCTGCCGCAAGAGCTGGCCTGCCCGTTGACCGCCATCCGCCACCTGCGCATGGGTTTCACCACCGTCCATCACAACGGTTGGGACAACATGGGGGCGCAGGCGTTGGCCCAGGCCCGTGCCGGCATCGCCCGCTACAAGGAAACCGGCATCCGGCTGGCCTATTCGCCGGCCGTGCGCAACATCAACCGCTTCGCTTGCGACGAAAGGGAATTCCTGCAGTCGCTGGCGCCCGACCTGCGAGCACTGGCCGAACCGTTCACCGCCTACGATAGCCAAGCCCTCGGCGAACAGTATCTCGAACTGTTCGAGGCGCTCTACGCCGAGCACAATTCCGACTTCCACCACATTTTCCTGTCACCCAGCTGGGCCCACGGGGTGACACCCGACCTTCTGCGGCGCATCAAGGCCAGGGCCGACGAGTTGGGCAATATCCCGCTGCACATCCACACGCTGCAAACCCCGCACCAGCGGGCGTACGGCATGATGAAGCATGGCAAGTCGCTGCTGGCCTACCTGGACGACCTCGGGCTGGTCGATCGCAACGTCACCTACGGGCACGCCATCTGGGTTGACGAGAAGGACATCGCGCTATTGGCCCGCCGCGATGCCTCGGTTTCCAATCACCCGAGCTGCAACTTTCATGTCCGCAACGGCATCGCGCCTGTTTACGAGTTCATGAAGGCGGGGGTGAACGTCGCCCTCGGCGTCGATGACAAGTCGATTAACGACGACGACGATCCCTTCATGGAAATGCGCATGATGCACAAGGTCCACAGGGTAGGGAGCTTCGATCTCGAAAATACGCCACCCTTGAGCGCCCGCGACGTCATCAAGGCCGCCACCCTCAACGGTGCGCGCGTCCTTGGCTTCGAAGGACAACTCGGCGCCCTGGTACCGGGCCATTTCGCCGACGTCATCGCCCTCGACATCGACGACATGATGCATGATCCCTGGGTGAAGCCCGGCATCGACATCCCGGAACTCGTTATCCATCGTGCCAAGGGCACGCAGGTGCGTACCGTCATCGTTGGCGGACGGGTAGTGGTCGAGGACCGTCACTTCGTCGATTTCGACGTCGACGCCCTGTTCCGCGAGGTCAAGGCTTTCTGCGACAAGGGAGTATCGCCGGCCGCCGCCAAGGATGCCGACGCCATGAAACGCCTGATGCCGCATCATCAGCGCTGGCACAACGCCATGCTGAAGCACCTGGACGTCAGCGAGCCATTCTATCTGATGAATGGCCGGCGCTGAGGCCTACACCGCCTTCGAATGGCGGGCCTGGCCCGCTTGGAGGTAGGTATCGAAGGCGGCGGCCACGAGGCGTACGAATGGCCGGCCGGCCTCGGTCAGGGCGATCCTGCGACCATCGAGGACGACGATGCCGTCGGCCCGCAACGTCGCCAGTCCGGCCAGTTCGGCCCCGAAGCGGCCGGCATCGGCGCCATGCTTGCGGGCCACTTCGTCGAGATCGACCGCAAGGTCGCACATCAGCCGCTCGATGATTTCGGCGCGCAGGCGATCGTCGGCGTTGAGCGCGACGCCGCGCCCTGTGGCCAGGATACCGCCCTCGATGGCCCGCGCGTAGTCCTTGAGCGGCGAAACGTTCTGCACGTAGCCCTGGGGCAGGGAACCGATGGCCGAGGCTCCGAACCCCAGCAGGACCGCCGCATCGTCCACCGTGTAGCCCTGGAAGTTGCGATGCAGCCGCCCTTTGTTCAAGGCTACCGCCAGGGCATCGTCGGGCCGCGCGAAATGATCGAGCCCGACCGCGACGTATCCTCCCGCGATCAGGCGTGCCGAGGCGGCGGTGAATTGCCGCCAGCGTTCCACGGTACCCGGCAGGGTGGCCTCGTCGATCAGCTTCTGATGGGCTTTCATCCACGGCACGTGGGCGTAACCGAACAGCGCCACCCGCTGCGGCTCCAGGGTCAGCGCCTCATCGACCATGGCTTCGACCCGTTCCACGGTCTGGTGCGGCAGGCCGTACATCAGGTCCATGTTGAGGCTGCCGATGCCGTGGCGGCGCAGCCATTCGACGACGCGGCGGGTCACCGCGTAAGGCTGGTCGCGGTTGATCGCCTTCTGCACCTCCGGATCGAAATCCTGCACGCCGATGCTGGCGCGGTTGACGCCGGCCGCGGCGAGGTCGCGCACGTAGTCCTCGGTGGTGTCGCGGGGGTCCATCTCGACCGCCACCTCGGCGTCGGCGGCAACGTCGAAGCGGCCACGGATGCAATCCAGCGTGCGCATCCAATCGGCCCCGGTCAGCAGCGTCGGACTGCCGCCTCCCCAGTGCAGGTGATGGACCGAAAAGCGAGCCGGCAGACGGCCCGCGACCGCCTCTATTTCTTTTATCAATACGTTAAGATAGTCACTTATCGGTTTGTATTGTTTGACGATCTTAGTATAACATCCGCAGAACCAGCACATCGAATCGCAGAACGGGATATGGAAATAAAGCGACAACGCCCGCGTCGCTTCCAGCCCGCTCAGCCACGCCGCGTAGTCGCCAGGGCCGACTCCGTCGGTGAAATGCGGTGCGGTGGGATAACTGGTGTAGCGGGGAACCCGCTGGTCATAGCGTGAGGCAAGGTCGGCGGTCATTTCGGCTCGGGTTCGCTCCGTCTCTGCTTAGGCGTTCCCTAAGGTAGCGATTGCGCGGCCGTCTTGCCACTCTCACCGACCGGGCGGCAGCGGGTGTCGCGCATATAAAGAGCGGCAGCCACGGCGAGGCCCCCGCACGCGGCTAGGCTGAGGAACGCCATCTGGTAGGCCTCCACCGAATAGACCCGGGCGCCGCCGTCGACACGGCCTTCCCAGCCGAGGTCGAGCAGCCATCCGATGAGCGGCTGGTAAATGGCGGTCATGCCCATGGACAGCGCGTTGATCAGCCCCATCGTGGTTCCGGACACGGCGGCCCGGGTGTTTTCGCGACCGGCCGCGTAGCAGGTCACCACCGCCGCGCCGGTGAAGCCGTTCATCGCCAAAAGGGTATAGATCAGCCAGCGCGGCAGCCCCGGCACATAAATGAGGAAAAGAATGGCCCCGAAGGAAAGCACGGTGCCGGCCAGGATCGGGATCTTGCGGCTTTGAATGCGGTCGGACAGCCAGCCGAGGATTGGCGCACCCAATCCCCACGAAGCCAGGATCACCGACATGCTGGCCGCCGCCTCCGGGCGCGTCATGCCATGTGCCTGGACCATATAGGGCACCCCCCACAGGCCGCCGAACGCCATCAGCGGCACGCTGACGGTGGCGACCACCAGGCCGGCCGCCCATACCTGGGGAATCGCCGCCACCTCGCACAGGCTGCGCCACAGCCGGAGTCTCGGTACCGATACGGCGGCGGCACCGTCGTCGCACCGTTCGCGCACGACGCGCAGAATGATGAAGGCCAGCACCACCCCATAAAGGGAGGCCCAAAGCAGAGTCGGACGCCAGCCGAAATGGCTGACCACCGCGGCCAGCGGCGCTTGGCCGCCGACCGCGCCGACCATGCCAATCAGCGAGGTGAGCCCGGTGACCAAGGCGAAGCGGCGCGGTGGGAACCACAGCGTGATGAGGGTGAGCGTGCCGATCCAGCCGAAGGCGGCGCCTGCCCCGATCATGGCGCGCCCCAGGTAGGCCATCTCGACCGACCCGGAGACGGCAAAGACCGCCGTGCCCAGCCCGCAGAAGGCCGCCGCGCAGGCGATCACCCGGCGCGGCCCCCAGCGGTCGAGCATGTTGCCGAGCGGGATCTGCAGAAGGGCATAGGGGTAGAAATAGAACGCCGACAGGGTGCCCAGGATGGCCCCGCCCACCTGGAAGTCGCGCATCAGGTCGCTAACCATGACGCTGGGCGCCACCCGGTGAAAGAAGGCGTAACAGAACAGCAGCGTCCCGGTGGCCCAGACGAGCCAGGGATACAGCGGATGGAAGGGACGACCCCCGGCGGCGGCAGGAGAGGGTGATGGGCTTGGTTCGGGCATCTTGAGACCTGTTGAGGAGGTCGTTTAGCGCATCGTGGACAGCTTGTCACGAACGGTCGTTGGCGGATTAGCCCGATGCCCCGCCCTTTCTGAGAGGCCTGAAAACTGCTAGACTGATAAGCAGAACGGACCCGGCTTTTGCGTCGGAGCCGGAAGAGCAGAGAAGGGCGGGGCGCGGGTGCCCGATTCCGGTATAGGCCGGGCGTCCCGCCGGATGAATGTGGCCGTCGAAGCCGGGCCCTTTGCATGATGGGCCACGTTCGGGAAAACGGACAGCAGTCAAGGTCGCGGCTCCGCCGCCTCCAACGCGAGAAGGAGGTAAGTCATGGCGATTGCCCGGAAGATCGACAAAGCCCTCTCTGAAACCGGCGTGGAATACGAGATCATCGCCCACGAACGAACCGAGTCGGCCAGCCGCACGGCGCAGGCATCGCACGTCTGCGGTAATCAGGTGACCAAGACGGTGATCCTGCACGACGGCGAACGTTACGTTGCGGGGGTCGTCCCCAGCACCCACCGTGTCGAACTCGACACCCTGGGACAGTTCCTCAACCGCCGCCTGACCTTGGCGACGGAGGCCGAAACGGCGCGCCTGTTCGACGACTGCGCGCTGGGGGCCGATCCGCCGCTGGGAATGCCTTATGGCCTGCCGGTGGTGATCGACGAGGCGCTGTTCGATGAGGACGACGTCTATTTCGAGGGCGGAGACCACCAATCGCTGGTCCACGTCTCGTCGGAGGCCTTCGCCGCGCTGATGCGAGATGCCCGGCGGGCGCGCTTCAGCCACCACATGTAAGGAGCGGGGACGGCGGCCCGGCTCTATTCCTTCTTGAGGCGGCGATAGAGCGCGCGCAGGTAACGGCGGTCGTCGTCGGCGAATTCGCCGGCCTCGATGTCGGCCTTGTAGGCGGAAAGCTCGGCCCGCAATTCCTCGGACGTATTGGCGGAATCGAGCAGCCGCGCGATCAGGCGAAGCGATTCGTCGTTGTCGGGAAGCGGCCCGGCGGCAATCGGCTGGGCATCATCGACGGTGTCGTCGCGTTCGTCGGGAAGTTCCGGCACGTCCACCGCGGTCGTTGGGCCGGCCAAGAGATCGTCCCAGGTCTGCCCGCTGGCCGCGACCTTGGTATGGATGGCCCGCGCGGCCGACAGGACCGTCTGGTCGCTTTCATCGCCCAGTTGTTCGAGCAATTTGATCAGTTCGTCCCGATCCATTCCATCCGTCATCGTCCACCTCATCCCTTCTTATCGAACACCTCCCTCGTGGGGTCGGCGTCAACCTAGACCATTTCGGCCATCGGCACCACAGCCGCGTGTCGTTCGTCGCGTAGCTCTGCCCCGAGCGCTTTTTGGGGGGCGCAGCCGGCGATTGTAGATTAGAATGAACCGACGTGCGTAGGCTCGAAATGCGCGGGCGGCGGGCATCGGACCGGCCGAACCCGGCAGCGGGGAGGAGTCCGAGACGATGACGATCAGCGTGGCCATCGTGGGAACGGGGCCGAGTGGCTTTTACGCTGCTCAGGCCTTGTTGGAAAAGGGGATCGACTGCCGGATCGACCTGATCGACACCCTGCCGACGCCGTTTGGCCTGATCAGGGGCGGCGTCGCCCCCGACCACCAGCACACCAAGCGGGTAATCCGTACCTACGAGGAAATCGCCGCCCAGCCGACCGTCAACTTTTATGGCAACGTCGAGGCCGGGCGCGACATCAGCATCCTTGAGTTGCGCGCCTTCTATGACGCCGTCGTATTGGCCATCGGCATGCCGATGGATCGTGGCCTCGATCTGATCGGTGGCGCCAAAAAGGGCGTTTACGGCGCCGCCGAGTTCGTCGGCTGGTATAACGGCCATCCGGCCTACCGGCACCTCGACCCGCTGCTCGATGACAAGTGCGTCGCCGTTATCGGCAACGGCAACGTGGCGCTGGATATCGGCCGCGTGTTGTGCAAGACCAAAGACGAGATGGCCAAGACCGACATCCCCGACTATGCGATCGAGGCCATCCAGGGCTCGCCTGCCAGCGACATCTATATCTTCGGCCGGCGCGGTCCGGCCGAGGCCAAGTTCACCAACGTCGAACTGCGCGAGATCGGCCAGTTGGCCGACTGCGCGCCGATGGTCGATCCCGAGGAGATCCCCGACGAAATTCCCGGCGAGATGTCCGATCGCGACCGCCGGCTGCGCATGCGCAATATCGAGACCTTCCGCTCCTTCGCCGCAATGGACCCCACTGGCAAACGCAAGCGGCTGCATTTCTGCTTCCGTTCGATGCCGGCCGAAATCCTGGGCAAAGAGCGGGTCGAGGGATTGCGCCTGCAATCCACCGTCATCGAGAACGGCGAGGCCGTGGGGACAGGCCGCTATTACGACATCCCGTGCGGTACGGTGATCGCCGCCATCGGTTATCGGATGGGACCGTTGCAGGGCGTACCGCTGGACATTCGGCGCGGCATCGTCATCAACAACGACGGTCGCGTGGCGTCCGGGCTTTACGTGGTCGGCTGGGCCAGGCGCGGGCCGACCGGGGTCATTTCCAGCAACAAGCCGGATGGCGACGCGGTGGCCGCCCACATTGCTGTCGATATCACCCGGCCGGAAAGGCCGGGGCGCGCCGGCTTCGAAGAGCATCTGCAGGCACGCGGCGTGCGCTGGGTGACGTTCGAGGACTGGAAGTTCATCGACGAGGCCGAGGTCGCCGCCGCCCAGGAAGGGGCGCCGCGCAAGAAATTCGTCGACGTCGAGGCGATGATCGGCCTTATCGAGAAGGGCCGGGCGGACGGCACGTCCTGAGCGCAGCAAACGGAAAACGGGCCGGGCCACCCATCGTGACCCGGCCCGTTCCGTATTTGCGTCGCGCGACGCGGACGGCTCAGGCCTTCCAGGCCTTGACCTCCTGGCGCTGTTCGCCCAACCCCTCGACGCCCAGGCGCATGACGTCGCCGGCGGCGAGGAAGACCGGCGGCTTGAAGCCGAGGCCGACGCCGGGCGGCGTGCCGGTGGTGATGACGTCGCCGGGCAGCAGGGTCATGAAGTGGCTGACGTAACTGACGATGTGGGCCACCCCGAAGATCATCGTCCCGGTATTGCCGGACTGGCGACGCACGCCGTTGACCTCGAGCCAGAGGTTGAGCTTCTGCGGATTGCCGATCTCGTCCTTGGTCACCAGCCACGGGCCTAAGGGCGCAGAGGTGTCGAAGCTCTTGCCCTTCACCCACTGGCCGCCGCGCTCCAGCTGGAAGGCGCGCTCCGAGACGTCGTTCATCACCGCATAACCGGCGACGCAATCCAGCGCATGATCTTCCTCGACATACTGGGCCTTGCGACCGATCACCAGGGCCAGTTCGACCTCCCAGTCGGTCTTGGTCGCGCCCTTGGGCATGATCACCGGGTCGTTGGGGCCGTTGATCGCCGTCACCGCCTTGGTGAACATCACCGGCTCCTTCGGCAACTCCATTCCCGATTCCTTGGCGTGGTCGGAATAGTTGAGCCCGATAGCGATGATCTTGCCGATGCCCGCGACCGGCGCACCGAGGCGAGGCGAGCCTTCGACCAGCGGCAGGGTCTTGGCGTCGAGCTTGCCCAGCGCCGCCAGGCGCTCGGGGGCCAGCACCGAGCCGTCGATGTCCGTGACCTGGTTGGAAAGGTCGCGGATGCGCCCGTCGTTGTCCAGCAAACCGGGTTTCTCGGCGCCCTTCGGCCCGTAACGCAACAGTTTCATTCTTCACTCCCTTGGTTGGTCGACGGCCGCAATATCGGCGGCAGAATGACCCAATTTCGGAAAAATGCACAGAAATTCTTTCAAACGGGCGGGGGCAAATAAAACGCCGATCAGTGACCTGGATCACAAGCCGGCGGCCAAATTTCGGCCATACTGCACCCGGTCAGTCAAGTCACCGATCACATCCGGGAAAAGGCGAAACAAAACGAACCTGGGTTCCGCCTTTCCCGGATGACTTTCCGATCAGGAATGAACCCCAGTGGCCACCCGATGATCACCCGCTTCCCAACCAGCCCACGGCTCCGCCCGGCCGGCGTCCTTGCCCGCCTGTGCGGTGCGCGGGACGGCGCCACGGCGGTGGAGTTCGCATTCACCTTTCCGATGATCGCCATGCTGGTCGTGGCCATCATGGAATTCGGCATGATCATGTTCGTCGGCGTCCTCATGGAAAGCGGCCTGCGCGACGCCTCGCGCTATGGGATCACCGGCTATGTGGAATCCGGCCTCACCCGGATGGAGCGCATCGTCCAGATCGTCGGCGAGCACACATTGGGCCTGGTCGACATGGCCAAGGTCGATTTCGACGTCCTGGTCTATCCCGGTTTCGGCGACGTCGGCGGCGAGGAATTCGTCGACGGCAACGGCAACGGCACCTACGACGCCGGCGAGACCTTCACCGACAAGAACGCCAATGGTGTTTGGGATTCCGACATCGGCGTGCCTGGTCCCGGCGATGCCGGCGACGTGGTGGTCTATCGCATCCGCTACGACTGGCCGCTGATGACGCCCTTTGCCGCCACCTTCATCGGGTCCGATCCCACCTTCCCGATCCGCGCCTCGGTTGCCGTGCGCAACGAGCCGTGGTGAGAAACGGAGAGGGGCGATCATGATCCGTCGCTTCCTCAGGGCCCTGGGCCGGGATCGCCGCGGCACTCTGGCCGTCGAGGCGGCCATGGCGGTGCCGGTGCTGGCCGTCCTGCTGCTGGGCGGCGTCGAGATCACCCGCTTCGTGCTGCTCAATCAGAAACTGGAGCGCACATCGGCGACCGTGGCCGACCTGGTATCGCGTTCCGAGAAGCTCTACGCTGCCGAACTGCCGACCGTCTTCATCGCCGCCGGCTTCACGTTCGATCCCTTCGATCTGGCCGACGATGGCCGCGTTATTGTTTCCTCCATCTACAAGACCAGCGGCACGCCGGCCCGCGTCGTCTGGCAGCGTGCCTATGGTGCCGGCAGCGGGTCCAGCACGTTCGGGGTCCAGGGGGCCAATGCCGTGCTGCCGGCCGGCTTCGTCGTGCGCGACGGCGAGAACGTCATCGTCAGCGAGACGTTCTTCGATTTCGTGCCGCTGTTTACCGGCGATATGGTCGGCGTGCTGGAGGCAAGGACCCTTTATACGTATTCCCTCATGCGGCCGCGCTTCGCGCCGCTGACCGTCCTCTACTGAGGGCCGCTCGGTCTACTTGGAAAGTCGCAGTTCCGACAGGTTATTGGCGATCTCGTGGAAGGCCGCCTGAAGGGCGGCGGCGTCCGGCGCGTTGTGGTAGTAGGGCGCGTCGGGGCCACTCGCCACTTCCTTGAGCAGGACCTGCAGGGTGGAGCCGCTGTTGGCGAACTGGATGACGTAGAGGATGACGCCGCTGGCCTTGATGTTGGCGGCCAGCAGCCGCAGGCGGGCGTCCATATCGGGCCGGGCCGTACTGCCGATGCCGAACACCCCCTTGTAGCCATCGCCCGAACCGCCGTAGTTCTCGCCGTCCGTCAGAAGGACTATGGCCTGTTGGCGGCGATAGGGCGGATTGAGTACGGCCTCGGTGAATGGGCTGCCCGGTGTCAGCACCCGCCACGCCCAGCCCAGGCCCTGCGGGATGTTGGTGTTGCCAGCCGGCGACAGCAGGTCGCCGATGGCGTCGAGAATCGGCTGTTTGTCGTTTTGCAGCGGCGTGATCCCGTATTCCAGGCAGGCGCCGCATTCGTTATAGCCGATCGCCAGCGTGCAGCGTGCCGAGCCGGAAACCGGCTCGCCCTCAGGGCCGATCGGTTCCCAGGCCGGCCAGTCGGCGCCCGTCGTCGTGACTGGGCCGTCGAAGATGTCGGCGTCGGTCGCCGTATCCTCGTCGTCGATGAAGCGCGAGTAGACGCAGCCCTTCCAGTCGGTGGGCGGCGACGATAGCAAGGGCACAGGCGTGTTGTCGGCGTAATAGACCGTGCTCTGGCCCGCTCCGGTCACCGGATGAATGAACGGCGCGACCGATTGGGGGAGGGTGGAGGCCGGATGATAGGTCTGGCCCTCAATCATGACGTTGACTTTGCTGTTCCACGGCACCAGCCCGATCTTGAGCAACGGGTTGGTGGCGTTGTCGCCGAACAGGATCTCGACCAGAGTGGAGGCGGCAGTGCGGGCGGCGGCAATACGGGTAGTGCCGCCGCTCGACGTCGTCATCGATCCCGACATGTCTATGGAAAGAACGACATCAAGCATGATCTCTTGGCGCGAAATTTCGGCGCTCGCCGCCACCGTCACGTTCTCTTGGCCGAACAAGCGCATGAAAGTGGTAGGCACCGTGGCCGAGGCGGTCAGCTGGATCTTTTCGTTTGCGGTGTCGACGACAAAGGCGGGGCCGCTGATCGTCGCTCCCAAGTAACCGGCCGGGAAGTTGGCGTTGAAAAACATCGTCATGTCGGCGTCGCGGCTGGCCGAGAAGAAAGCCTTGCCGCCGGCCAGCCCCGCCGCATCAAGGGCGGTTGACAGCCGAGACTTCACCATGAAGGCCCGCGCGGTATCGGTCCCGACGCCGATGAAGCCGATCAGCGGCACGATGGCGAGCGCGATGAAGGCGGCTATGGCGCCGCACCTGTCCACGGCCAGCTGCCGGCCGCACCGCGCCAAACCGAAAACTGCCGCCTTGGCCAGGACCCGCATGCCGTTTACCTCCGCAGCCCTTCGGTGAAGGTGAAAGATCATGCCTTGTTATATAGGCGATGACATCAGGCGAGGATGTGTCGATCATCACAAGTCAAATATCAGGTACAAAAAATATGTCTGTAATTTTAGGTATTTTTCATCTGTCTTTTTATTTAAATAGAAAGTAAAAAAAATTTTCTATAGTGATGACGATCACAGCATTTGGCCAAGCAATCGAAAATAATCATGCTCGATAAACAGTTTCGTTTCCCCCTGTTGAAAGGACATCCCCAATGTTCACCACCCTTCGCAATGTGCTGCGCGACGAATCGGGCGCCACCGCCATCGAATACGGCCTGATCGCCGCCCTCGTCTCGGTCGCCGCCATTGCCGCCCTTACCTCCATGGGCGGCTCACTCAAGGGTATGTTCGAGCGTGTCTCCACCGCCCTGGGCGCCGTCTGATCTGACATCTGTAAAGCAGTGTCCTGCAACCTCCGCCGCCGGCGGAGGGCCCTCTCCCGGGCCGTCCACCGGCGGCCCGGGGA